>CAMLRJ010000109.1 GCA_946482345.1 uncultured Cellvibrio sp. | reverse complement strand
TCATGGGCGCTTATATTATTTATTTGGGTGTTCAATCCATTTGCCGTCAGACTTGAGTTGATAGTTCCTAGCATCGAATCAGTAAAACCGTTCATATCATAGGAGTTGGGCCCACTTGATATGATCACGATTGAACATGATGAACACCAGGACGCGGAGGGGATTGGATCATCCCATGTAGCAACTCGGGTCAGCCCCGTTATTGCAGACGAATCATCTGTAGAGTAGTCGGCATAAGCCGATTTTTTTCCAACCAAATAACGAAGGGTTTCTGCATAGATCTCACTAATAGGATTCAACCAGGATTGGTTGCCGGAATAATTGGTATCCCCGCTGGTTGCCGTATAGCTAAATTGATTAATACGGAACAAATTAATATTGCCAATAATTCCCGTTACATTCGGGTTAAACACTCCTGTGGTTTCCGAGAATTCGTTTATGGTATCTGTACCGGTCACAGCATTACCTGCCAACCTACTGGCCTTTTTACGTAAAACCCCCCCCTCACCCTGCTTTGTCCAGGTACCTGTTACCAATCCAAAATTGACATCCTTATACTTTTTCTGCAAAACACCCACAGGCTTTAGTGATGTTATTGGTAGCGCAGGCTCCGCTGGGTTTGTGTTGAATTGCATGCATCGTTTTAACCCATCTGCAGCTGAACTGTACAAATTTGTGCTCCCATCTTTCACAGGATCACAGACTTTTACTTTCACTACCATTTCACCCAGCCTGTCACTCAAAGGAGGGGATGTCGTACGATCCGCTGCCAAATTGGTGCTGCCAGCGCCTGAACTGCGCCATTGACATTGTTGAATTTCAGTATGCGACCAGTTACGCCATGGCACACTTTTACCGTCTTTTATCCCGTCCTTAGCAACACGAACAACGGGATAACCGCCAGAAGAAGCTGTAGAAACATTACACAAGGAAATTGATGTCCCTGAATAAGGGGTATATGCACTAACATCCCCTGTAAAAACCTTTACAAATGCGTGGCTGTCTTTAGGTATGTAAGTACGTTCCAAAATGGTTTCGGCTGGAGTGGTGGAAGTTGCAGCGGTATCAACTGAGCGCAAACCGCCGTACAACACCTTTCTAAGAATATCCATGCGGGTCATAGTGGCCCAGTTCAGGAAGTTACCACTCCAACGGCCAGTTGTTTCTGAACCTTGCACATAGGCAGCAGAGCTTGATGATGAGCTTGAACTGGAACTAAGCACATAACCATAAATACCGAACTCACTAATCATATAACGATTATTAGTACTAGCTTTTTGTAGTCCATACACCCTAACCCAGCGTGCATCTGCGTTTAAAGTAATTGTTGTTGAATTATTAATGTCAGCCGAAACAGTTGTCCAATCCCCATGATCCACTCCATCATTTGGATTAGTCCTGGTTGAAATTTGAACCTTATAATTTTGAGCGTAATGGGTGGCATCCCAGCTCACCACTATACTGGTTACCTTACTTAGGTTGGAAAGATTAATTTTTACCCATGCAGTTTCTGTTGACGAAGATGTCCTCCAATATGTGTTGCCACTGTTGGAACCAGTATCATTGACATTACTTGCAGGATATCCATTGGAGGCGGTTGATGCTTCTGCAGTTTTCCCAGTAGATAACTTAACTGAAACAGGTGTACTTGATGAACTAGATGAACTTGACGAGCTAGAACTGGACGAAGAACCACCATCACATTTACGATCAGGAAGAGTAGCGGCTTTGACTGGATAGTAATAACTATTACTCACCGTTGTATCAGAATGATAGCCATAGCACCAGTCAGGATCAAAATACCCTGCGTATACAAAATCCGGACGATAGGTCAAATCCTTTGCAGACAATACTCCGCCATCCAGATTGGAATAATCGGGATAGGCTTTGTAAAAGAGTTCATGATCACGTGACATGGCCAACATGACCACTGGACGCGCCGATGCACCAATAAAAAGGGGTGACTGAGCCAAGTCAATTGCATAAGACGGGAACCAGATACTCGTCAATACAAGCATACTGATAAATTTAGTCACATTTTGAATCAAATATTTCATTTTCTTTACCTCTTCTGTCGAAGAATATTTAACTTTCATAATCCAGATTTAAAAGCCTTGATTAAGGCGCAGGAACAATATCACTCACTTCATAAGTCGATTGCACAATCACCTCAGAACCACTCGTCAAACCGAACGCCCGACTGGTAATGCGATAAACGACGGAGCTTCCACCCGTCTCTATTTTTTCAATTACGTATCGAGGATATGTTGGAAATTCAACGGAGAAATGTTTCTTCTCAAGCGGAATAGAATCGCTCTCCCACTTTTCAGATGTCCAAGCGCTTACGGCACCTGAGACTGATATATTTTGGTCTGTCAGATATCCTTTTTTAGATCCATCAAACCCATTTTTAACAACATCTTCTTCCGCATATCGCAAACCCGCTTCCGCAGCCTGGAATGCCATATTACGGTCATGCAGATTACCCGCCATGGCTTCTTGCATTGAGCTGCCCCGTATTGCTGATACCGCGATGATACTCATGATCCCTATCATGATTAAGGTCACCAATAACACCATTCCCTGCTGTGATTTGCTGTTTGATTTTGGAAAATTTTTCATAACAGTCTCCAATTATTCCAACCGGCTGCGAACAGCAATGGTACTGACAAACACTTGTCTCATTGCCCTGTCAGGCGCAAGTGTTTTTGTAGCATTACTTAATGGAAAGCTATAAAGCTGGGCTTCCGGTAATACGGTTGTTTCCGGTGTTCTCACCAATAACTCAATATGTACGCTTTTTAAATTTATCCAATCTGTACCAGCAGCGGCTGCTTCATACTTATTAGGAACACCATTGGCATCTGTATCAATTCCATACTGAATATCCATATCCTCAACACCTTCAACCAGCTCTGAACTCACTCCATTATCCCAAAGCCATAAACTTGGGATACCTGCTGTATTATTTTTGATATAAAAAAGCAATTTGCGCATTTTGATAACTTCGGCACCTGCACCAAAAGGTGCACCGGTAAGCGTTGCTGAAATAGCAGAAGTAGACAATCCTGTAGCCTTGAAAATTTCAGCTCTCTGACAATTTGAAACCACCAAAACATCATCAACACAAAAACCACCATAACTGGATGCAGCCCCGCAACCATTTGCTTCTGCAGTAAGAGTCACAGGAATACTACCAGCAGAAGTAGCGCCGTCTACTAAAGCCTGACTTCCACTTGCGCCCACAACCTCAAGAACATCCGTGCCGGCAACTATGTCGCTCAACCCAAGAAGTCCTTCAAGAGCTGTCGCACTCGAATCATCAGTAGATGTATATCCCTTAACAACCGTTTTGTAATTCCACCGGAAATCTGTTCCCGCTGCGAGGTTGGATGTAATTTTAGAATCATCTTTACTCGCACACCCCACAAAACCCGCCATGCGGATTTCTTTATTCATATAATCAATTGCGAAGCGCCCACTTTCCTGAATGCGAGAGATGGCCTGTTGTGAAACAAATGCGTTTTTACTACCCAGAAATACATTCAATACGCCTAGCATCAACATCAACCCCAGCGTGATGGAGATCATCAATTCAATTAGCGATAATCCAGATTGCTTGCTCATTTGATTACCTTTCATATTTTTGATCTGTAGATAAAATTTTCCATCAATGCATTGTCATCACCGCCAGATTCGCCCTGCTCAGTCCAACGAATCTCAACCGTGCATTCAAAACTTGGACATGTAATTTTTGCATCCCCATTCGGAAGGCTGGCATTTACTGCAGAGCGCCAAGCGTGCAAATCTCTATCCCTGAAACTACTGTCATCGTTAACAGTGGGAATTGCTTCACCAAAATCGACTTTGTAATTAGCTGAGTCCAATCGATTAATCCGAATTCGATCAATAATATCGTAAGCCAACATACTGGCCTGGGAGCGTAAATAGGCACTTTGATTAAACTGCAATGATCTATTCTGAAGTCCAGACAATGTCACCAGCGCAGTACCAAAAACCAACATAGCAATCAAAACTTCAATAAGCCCAACGCCTTTTTCTTTGGGTAAACTTTGTTTTTGAATGTGGATTTTTTTATTTTTCATTTAACACCCCACAGCAGTTTTTGTTGTTAAGCCGGATAATTTCACATTAACCTTACTCGCGTGAGTTCCTGTACAACCTCCCGCCTTGACTGTAAAAGCTGTGTCTTTTGAAGCTGCCCCGCTTGGATTGAAGCTGATTTTTTTTACTTTTACTGATGTTTCCGTGGGGTCATCTGAGGGATCTTCTGCAGGAGTCAGGGTTACTTGCTCAGCAATAATTGAAACATGTGCTGCATGCCCGGGGTAACGGGGAATAACACGCAAAAGTTCGTCAACACTGTCTGTCCCTTTGTAAATAATCATTCCTTCGCGCCAGTCAGTAGTGGCTGCCGTAGTGTCGCAGGCTGCCCCATCCGTAGACAGACACACCGAAACCGGTTTGGCTGATTTAACGGCTTCTGCGCGAGCGAAATTCAGAGTTGCTATTAAATCCTCACGGGTGGCCGTTGCTCTATTATTAGCACTCCACTCCTGAAAATTGGGAGCGGCCATAGCCAGCATTATTCCCAAAATCACTACCACTATGAGTAATTCAATCAGGGTAAATCCGGATGTTGGTTTGGTTTTTGCGGTCATAAAATCATCTCTCTTGTAGAAAGACCCAAATCGCTTGAGTTTTTCCGTTATCTAAAGTTAACATGCGCAGGCCAAGGTCGCCGGTAGGTGCCGATGACTGGCAAGCATGGATGACTGAACGGCTAGGCCGACATTATTTTCAACTTAACTATCCACGGAGGGATATATGAGCAACAAGCTTACTTCAGATTTTTCAACCCGCAATTCAAAATCCTCTTCTTTGTGTCGTCATCAGGGTTTCAGTTTAATAGAACTGTTAACCAGTCTGGCGGTTATTTCTATTCTTCTGTTTGTGGGTGTGCCGTCCATCACCAAAATGGCGCACGATCACAAAGTGAGAACAGCAGCACAGGATTTATTAACCGCTATTCAAACCACCAGAACACTCGCCGTCATGAAGCATAAACGTGCCGTCTTACGAGCTAAAGACGAATGGCATCATGGATGGGAATTGTTTATCGACAATAATGACAACGGCAAACGGGATGCAAGTGAACAACTGATTCTTGAACAGGAAGCACTTGGTCAATTCAATGTGACAACCACAAAAGCAATGAAAACCATTTCATTTATTGCAACAGGAGAAAGCCGCCAGGCAAAAGGATCAACCGGCGGCTCTTTTTTAGCGGGAACATTGAATATTTGCAGCATCGGAAAGGATGGATACAAACTTATTTTAGCTCGAGGCGGCAGAACCCGGATCAGCAAAACAAGTTGCTCTTAAGTCCTCAGCGCTTTTGGTAATGAAAAACTGATATTTTCCGGAATGCCCTGCATTTCCTGCGGGGCAGTTGCACCTAATTCCTGCAAGCGCTGAATGACTTGCTTCACCAAAACTTCAGGTGCTGATGCGCCAGCCGTAATACCAATCGAATGTTTATTGGTAATCCAGGATGGATTTATATCTTCAGCGCCATCAATTAAGTAAGACTCTGTACCGCAACGCTCCGCCAATTCTCGCAAACGATTTGAATTGGATGAGTTCGGCGAGCCAACTACCAACACCAAATCACATTCCAAAGCCAAAGTACGCACTGCATCTTGTCGATTGGTTGTCGCGTAGCAAATATCATCTTTACGTGGGCCTTGAATTTTCGGAAATTTATTTCGCAAGGCTTCAATCACTTTCGCCGTATCATCCATCGACAAAGTCGTTTGGGTAACATAAGCAAGATTCTCGGGATCTTTCACGATTAACGCTGCAACATCCTCTTCATCTTCCACCAAATAAATTTCACCGCCCTTGGCATTACTGTATTGCCCCATAGTGCCTTCAACTTCAGGATGCCCCTCGTGGCCAATCAAAATACATTCACGCCCTTCACGGCTGTAGCGCGTCACTTCAATATGCACTTTTGTGACTAATGGGCATGTTGCATCAAAAATTTGCAAGCCGCGTTCTTCCGCTTCTTTACGCACGGCTTGTGACACGCCGTGTGCACTGAAAACTAAAATCACATCGTCGGGGACTTGATCCACTTCATCTACAAATACTGCACCGCGCTCACGCAAAGATTCCACTACAAATTTGTTATGGACAACTTCATGACGCACATAAATTGGCGCACCGAATACATCCAATGCGCGATTCACTATGTCAATTGCACGATCCACTCCTGCACAAAAACCGCGTGGATTGGCCAATTTAATTTGCGTCATGATTAATGCACCTGTACCGGTTCAATTTTCAAAATGGCAACATCAAACACAATATCGCGACCTGCGAGTGGATGATTAAAATCAACAATCACTACATTTTCATCAAAGTGACTCACCACACCAGGCAACTCAGTTTTTTGTGCATCGGTAAATGACAACACCAGCCCCTCTCTCAATTCAATATCCGCAGAAAACTCACTGCGTGCAAACTCCTGCATATTGTTAGGATTACGTTGTCCGAACCCTTGCTCCGGGGAAATTGTCAGGGTTTTTTTATCACCTTCCGTCAAACCAAAAATAGCTTTTTCAAAACCGGGGAGCAAATTACCATCACCCACAACAAAGGTGGCCGGATCACGTTCAAAATTCGAATCAATAACTTCACCATCCTGCAATCGCAATGCAAAATGCAAAGTCACTTTAGTGCCAGGGCCTACAGCCAAATCACGCATCAGATTTCTTCTCTTTACCAAACAACATGTCAAAAATTAAGATCGCAGCCCCTAAAAAAATCGCTGAGTCAGCCAAATTAAATGCCGGAAAATAGTGGGTGTTTTGATAATGCACCTGAATAAAATCTACTACGTGCCCCAATAAAATTCGATCATAAAGATTACCCAAAGCTCCACCCAAAATAAAAGCCAGGGCAAAGGCCTCCAATGGTTTTTGTGCTGCAGTGCGATAAATCCAAACCGTCAACAATACACTGGCTATTACCGCTATAGCACCAAAAAACCAACGCTGCCAACCGCCAGCATCAGCCAAAATACTAAACGCAGCACCAGAGTTATAGCGCAAGGTAAAATCAAAAAATGATGTTAAATTTAACACTTCGCCTTCGTAAAAATTGGCCAAAATAGATTGTTTGCTGATTTGATCAAGCAGAATCACAATCAAGGCGGTCAGATACCAGAACCAGGGTTTTTGATAAATTTTTTGTGTCATATCTTTTACTTTTTTGAAAATTAAAATTTTTCACCCCACCCAACCCTCCCCTTGGCAAGAGGGAGGAAAATAATCACACTTTGCATTAAGTATGTAGGGTGGGCATAAAGCGAAGCGTGCCCACATGAAATATCGATGGTGGGCACGCTTCGCTTTATGCCCACCCTACACCTTAAGAAAGAACGAATTACGCAAATTCTCTCACTTCTCCCTCACCATCCACATTTTCTACACAACGTAAACAAATGGTCGGATGCGCAGGATTTGCACCCACATCTGCGCGATGATGCCAGCAGCGCTCACATTTAACTTGCTCAGTCGCTTTAACAAATACTTTTAATCCAGCCACATCAGTTTCATCTGCATTTTGCGCGGCACTTAAAGGTTGCAGTGTGGCAGCAGATGTAATCAATACGAAACGTAATTCATCGCCTAGCTTGCTTAATTCTGATTGCAATTTTTCGTCACCATATAAAGTGACTTCAGCACCAAGCGAACCACCTTTGGCACCTTCGCTGCGTTTTTCTTCCATGACTTTATTGACTGCGGTTTTCACCTCAGCCATTAACGTCCAATAGTCATCTGATAACGAATCCTTTGGTAACTCTGGCAAGCTAAACCATTCAGCAACAAACACATTAGCTTCGCGTTTACCGGGAATTTCTTTCCAGATTTCATCAGCAGTAAAGCTTAAAATTGGCGCAATCCAACGCACCAAAGATTCAATCACATAATACAAGGCTGTTTGTGCAGAACGACGCGCAACAGCATTTGCTTTTACTGTGTATTGACGATCTTTAATAATATCGAGATAAAAACCACCCAGCTCCACCACACAGAAATTGTGTAGCTTTTGATAAATCAAATGGAATTGATACTGATTGTAAGCATCGATAATTTCATTTTGTAACTTCGCAGTTTGCCCAACAATCCAGCGATCCAATTGCACCATTTTATCCATAGCAACCAAATCGGCTTCAGGATTAAAGCCCACCAGATTCGACAAAATAAAACGCGCAGTATTGCGAATACGACGATAAGAATCGGCGGTACGTTTTAGAATTTCATCAGACACGCGCATGTCATTGCTGAAATCCGTTGCTGCAATCCACAAACGCAACACATCCGCACCCAAATCGTTCATGACTTTTTGTGGTGGCACCACATTGCCTAATGATTTGGACATTTTGTTGCCATTCGCGTCCACCGTAAAACCGTGAGTCAACACAGTTTTATAAGGCGGAACTGCATGCATCGCCATGGAAGTTTTTAACGATGATTGGAACCAACCACGATGTTGATCTGAACCTTCGAGATACAAATCAGCAGGGAAACGCAAACCCGCGCGTTGCGCTAAAACTGCATAATGAGTCACACCCGAATCAAACCAGACATCGAGTGTATCCGTTACTTTTTGATAAGTATCGGCATCAGCGCCCAGCAATTCTTTTGCGTCCAAATCAAACCAGGCATCCATTCCATTTTGTTCAACTTTTTTGGCAACCGCTTCAATTAAACGCGACGTTTCCGGGTGTAATTCTTGTGTTTGTTTGTGAACAAATAGTGCAATCGGTACACCACAGGTGCGCTGACGCGAGATACACCAATCCGGTGAAGACGCCAACATTGC
>CAMLRJ010000108.1 GCA_946482345.1 uncultured Cellvibrio sp. | reverse complement strand
GGAAGAAATCGTTGATACAGAAGAAAGTGAACTTATAGATTGAAATGATGAAATCTGTGATGCACTTGATGTTGAGGTTTCTTCATCTGAAGTTGCACCACAAGCTGTCAAATAAAACATACAACAGACCAAACAGAAAACAGATAACTTCATACTTGGCCTCTACTTATTTATGCAGCGAATAAAATTATAAATTCAACATAAGATCCGGTTTATCCGTAAAAATTGCGTTGGCACCTAAACCCTTTAACCATTGCGCATCGTCCAGATAGTTTACCGTATAAACCCAGTTCTCCACACCGTGGCGTTTTGCGTCAGCCAATAGTGCATTGGTAAAAAATCCCAGATGTGAATTCAACGAAAAAGCATTTAAAGAATGACAAACCGCTGCATAATCTATCGGGATGCCTTCAATCAACACACCACGCCGCAAATTTGGCATGAGTCTTTGCGCTTGATACAACTGTTGATGATCGAAACTGGATACCACAAACTGATCCCAATCCTGTTGCTGCTCAACAACCCATGATTGCAAACACTCAATAACAGGCTGAATCGTATCTTGTCCTTTAATTTCTATATTTAATTCTGCTTTGTTTTTTACCAATTCAAGAACTGCCGATAATTGCGGAATAATTTCTCCGTTTGCCAGTTTTTGTTGCAACAAATATTCTGTTTTCAGATTTGCAATCACACCTGAACCGGAAATAGTACGCCCCAATCGACGATCATGACTAATCCATAATTTTCCATCCGCCGCAATAACATCAATTTCGATGAATTTAATGCCTATATCCAATGCGCGTTGAATTGCCGCTAATGAATTCTCCGGCAGAGGTTGATTTGCAATGAGTGGGCCGCCACGATGAGCAATGATTTTCATATTTTTTTACCTGGTTTAGTTGCCACACTGCCCTCACCCTAACCCTCTCCCGGAGGGAGAGGGAATCTACTTCGTAGCAAATTAATCAGGGAGTCATCCCCTCTCCCTCCGGGAGAGGGTCAGGGTGAGGGCATTTTTTACAACACAGTCACAATTGCTTTTGCAACATAACCCAAATTATTCGCTGTTAATCCTGCAACACTGATGCGACTTGTATCCGTCATGTAAATACTGTATTGATTTTTCAATTGATGTACTTGTTCAACACTTAATCCCAAAAATGAAAACATACCTTTTTCATTCGCGATAAAACTGAAGTCCTGTTTATTTTGCAATTGATTGAGTTGCGTTACCAACTCACTGCGCAGATTGGCAATACGTTGACGCATGGACGTTAATTCTTCTGCCCAGATTGTAGTGAGCTCTTCACTATGCAAAATAATATCGATCAAGGCTGCGCCATGTGCAGGTGGCATGGAATATAAAGCACGTGTGACACTTAATAATTGACTCAAACCTGCATCCGCTTGTTTTTCATCTGCAAACACAATGGATAAACTACCTGCACGCTCGCGATACAAACCAAAATTTTTCGAGTAGGAAACAGCAACAATCACTTCCGGTAATCGCGACGACATTAAACGAATGCCATAAGCATCTTCATTCAATCCTTCACCGAACCCCTGATAAGCCATATCGATAAAAGGAATTAAATTTCGTTCGGCAAACAAATCAGCCAATTCATCCCATTGTGCTACTGATAAATCTGCCCCACTGGGATTGTGGCAACAAGCATGTAACAACACCATATCGCCAGCAGGCACTGATCGCAGCGTATTTTTCATCGCAGCAAAATCAATCGCATGGTTTTTGTAATCGTAATAGGGATATTCTTTCAGCGTTAAACCCGCATTCCCTAATAAAGGAACATGATTTGCCCAGGTTGGTGTACTCACCCAAAGGCTCGCCCCTTTTTTTGCACGCTGAATTAATTCCGCCGCTACCCGCAATGCACCACAACCACCGGGTGTTTGAATAGTTCGCACGCGCGGTTGAATTTGCGCAAGTAAATTTGCTCCAAAGATTAATTGCGTTGCTGCTTCGTTAGCACCGGCAATTCCGGCAGGCGCGGTGTAAGCTTTGGTGGTTTGATTGGCAATTAATATTTTTTCTGCCTGTATCACCGCTTGCATAATCGGTGTTTGGCCCTGATCGTTTTTGTAAACACCTACACCTAAATCTACTTTTTGTGGATTGGTGTCTTTGGCATAAGCTTGGCTCAAACCTAATATTGGATCAGCGGGTAATAGTGGTAATGTGTTGAACATAGTTTTTTCTCGTGTTTTTAAATTTTCCCTAACCCTAACCCTCTCCCGGAGGGAGAGGGAATAGTTCCCCACTTTGAAAAAGGGGGGTTAGGGGGGATTTAACATGTCAGTAAATTTAACCATTTTAAATCCCTCCCCCGCCTCCCTTTTTCAAAGTGAGGAGTCAATTCCCCTTTCAAAGGGAATTGATGTTCCCTCTCCCTCCGGGAGAGGGTTAGGGTGAGGGCTTATTCTTCAACTTCACATACAAAGTCCGTTTCACTCTCGCAATTAATTCATTATTTTCATCGCGAATTTCTATCAAAAATTCCGGGAGATATTTTTCCCCATTGGCAGTTTTTGATTTTATTTCATCAATTTTCTCCTGCGTCAGAAGAAATTTGGCATACACATGGGTTTTACCAGGTTTGATGTAATCAATTTCGACTGTTTTATCCCATACATAATAATTTCTTCCCATCACCGTCATTAACATCACCATGTACCATGGATCAGTCATGGAAAATAAGCTGCCACCATACTGCACACCTACATAATTTTTGGTGTACCAGCGCAACTTCAACACCACATCTATTTCCCGATAATCTGCGCTAACGCGAATCACCTTAATGCCAGAAAAAAATAACGGCGGCCATAAATTGACTAAAAATTTAAAATATTTTGCTTTCAATTTTTGCCTCCATTCACACCGATAATTTTTGATTAAAGCGGATTCAACCAGGCAGCTCCGCGCACGCCACTGGAATCGCCATGCACAGCTTGAAGTATGGGCGTATCGCATTCACCGCCAAATACATAATGGGATAATCGTTGCGGAACTTGTGTATATATACCGGCAATATTGGATGCGCCACCACCCAGCACAATTGCATCCGGATCCAGAATGTTAATAACAGCGGCCAATCCACGCGCCAGTTGATCATAATATTGATCAAGAATTTGTATAGCGAGTGATTCACCCCCACTGGCCAACTCCACTATCTCGCTTCCTTTTATGTCACGACCTGAAGCCAATTTGTAAGACAGACACAATCCAGTCCCGGACAAAAAAGCTTCCTGACATCCCGCTTTTCCACAGTAACAAGGACGGGCATTTAAATCTTGCATGGGTGTCCAGGGTAAAGGGTTATGCCCCCACTCCCCGGCAACACCATTAGGCCCCACTATAGGTTTGCCTCTGAAAGCCAGGCCTGCACCACAGCCTGTGCCGATAATGCCGGCAAATACCAACTCATAACCTTTGCCCGCTCCATCAGTTGCTTCTGAAACAGCCAGACAATTGGCATCATTTGTTACCTGCACCTGGCGTTTTAAATGATCGGAAATGTCTTTTTGAAAAGGTTTGCCATTTAACCAGGTTGAATTGGCATTTTTGACAAATCCGGTTTTGCGCGAAACTGTACCGGGAATCCCTATTCCAACTGGCAAGTTTTCAGCGCCAGCGGCGTGCTCGGCCTGACTAACAAGACCGGCAATATCCCGCAAGGTTGCCGCGTAATCATTCCTGACTGTAGGAATGCGAGTTCTAAATACTTCCTCGCTTGATCCATTCAAGAGTATGACTTCCGTTTTTGTACCACCCAAATCTATACCTATACGCAAGTCACTCATATCTGGCCCTTGAAAGTTTTGCTGCGGTTATCCGCATAAAAAGTCGGGGATTATAGATTTGCCTCCAACAACAGGCAAACACAAAAAGTTACACATGAAAATGGCGAAACCCCCTCAAACAACTACACTCAGTAGCAAGCAGCAGTGTGCAGACCATGAGCAATTTATGACCGAATTTTCATCTAAAAATCAAACTCCTGAACGTCGCCGATTCAGTCGGATTTTATTCGATGCACAAGTAGAATTGGCACAAGGCGATTATCACTGGAGAGCAAGTTTGCTGGACATATCCTTGAAAGGATTGTTGCTTCAACAAAGATTACCTGAATCCATTAATCACCGTGAACCTATATTGGTAAAGGTTATTTTAAACGACAGTACCACTATCGCAATGTCAGTAATGGTGGCTCATCAGCATCACAACCAATTGGGGCTGTCTTGCGAATCTATTGATATTGATAGCATCGGACATTTACGTCGCCTGATTGAATTAAATATGGGCGATGCCAATGCAGCGGAAAGAGAACTTTCAGAATTGGTGAATGATCTGTGAATAAACTTTCACTGAATAATGAAGAAAGGCGCAATGCCAAACGCTACCCGGTACGGGCTTATGCTGCATTACAGATGTCGCACGTCAGCTGGGCTGCACACTTGTTGGATATTTCAGCAACCGGCGCGCGCTTTGCTGTTTTGGATGAACATTTGTTGCGGCCAGGCGATGAATTATTTTTGACTATCGAACTGGAAGATATTGCCAACGAAAAATTCAAATCATTACAGCTTCGCGGAACTGTGGTGCATATTCGCGAACATATTATTGGTTTATCCATAACCTCCAATAACCATCTCGAATCACAAGGCTTGCAGAATTTACTGGATTATTTTGAAAGTCTGGAAAAATAAAAAATCGAACAATTTTATTTTTCAATTGCTAAATTGCATTCAAAGCTTCCTGAAGATTTTTTACGGCCATGACTTCAATACCCGGGTATTTTTCTCGCGGCGCATTGGCAAATGGAATGATCGCTTTTTTAAATCCGTGTTTAATCGCTTCACGCAAACGCTCCTGACCACTGGGAACAGGACGGATTTCTCCTGCCAACCCTACTTCACCAAATACAATTAAATCTTCAGGTAAAATTTTGTCGCGAAAACTGGACACTATTGCCAGCAATACCGCCAGATCCACACTGGTTTCCAAAATCTTTACACCGCCAACCACATTCACAAATACATCCTGATCCCCCACCATGATTCCACCATGCCGGTGTAAAACAGCCAGCAACATGGAAAGGCGATTTTGATCCATACCAACCGCGACACGACGCGGATTTCCCAAATGACTGTCATCAACCAAGGCTTGTATTTCAATTAATAATGGGCGCGTTCCTTCCCAGATCACCATCACCACAGAACCGGAAGAAATTTCTTCGGCGCGCTGTAAAAAAATGGCAGAAGGATTATTCACTTCGCGCATGCCCTGCTCTGTCATGGCAAACACACCTAATTCATTCACTGCACCAAAACGATTTTTATTGCCACGTAAGGTACGAAAACGTGAGTCGTTATCGCCTTCCAATAAAATCGAGCAATCGATCATATGTTCCAACACTTTCGGGCCTGCGAGCGTGCCGTCTTTGGTGACATGTCCAACTAAAATTAAAACCGTTCCGGTTTGTTTTGCAAATCGTGTTAAATACGCTGCACTCTCACGCACTTGTGAAACAGAACCCGGCGCAGACTGAATATCATCCATATGCATGACTTGAATGGAATCTATCACCATGACTTTTGGCGATAAACTTTGTGCGGTTTCGCAAATGGATTCCACACTGGTTTCACTGAGCATTTGTAATTTATCTGTCGGTAAACCCAAACGCTGCGCACGCATGGCAACTTGCTGTAATGATTCTTCACCCGTGACATAAAGTGCCGTCATGTTTTTTGCGAGATGACACAGTGTTTGCAATAAAAGCGTTGATTTACCTGCACCGGGATTACCACCAATTAATGTCACTGAACCCGGCACAAATCCACCACCCAACACCCGATCCAACTCCCCGGCACCACTGCTTACACGTGGTACATCTGCCACCGCAACTTCCGCCAAAGTTTGCACTTTGTTTCCCGATGCAGCGCCTGCATAACCATCAAATTTTGCCGTGCGTGCAGCAGGAGCATTGCTAATACGAATTTCAGTAATTGAATTCCATTCATTACACTCTGTGCATTGGCCTTGCCATTTTTTATATTCAGCACCGCATTGATTGCACACGAAGGCTTGTTTGGTTTTGGTGGACATTAAATTATTTTTCCTGGAATTATTTTCACAATCTGTCCCCTCCCCTTACGAAGGGGAGGGTTAGGGTGGGGTTTGTTTTTCAATTATTCCCTTCAAACCTTGCACCCTCCTAACCTCCCCCTTGGCAAGGGGGAGGAACTAGCTCCCTCCCTTTGAAAAAGGGAGGTTGGGAGGGATTTAAAAATGGTTAAATTTTCTTAGATTTCAAATCCCCCCTAACCCCCCTTTTTCAAAGTGGGGAACGACTCCCTTTTTAATTTAATCAGGGAGTAAGTCCCTCCCCCTGCCAAGGGGGAGGTTAGGAGGGGGTAAGGTTTACTTCTTCTCACTCGTCAATTTCAAATAAGCACCCAATCCCACCAACAATGCAACCGCAGCAATCAACATCCAGACTGCATTTTGCAAATGTGTCGCATCACCTAACAATGATTTAAACATAAGCAACAAAGATTCGATGGAAACTGCAATCACAATTGCCGACATAAATCGACTGATGGTGCGGCGGGTTGAACCTGAGTGATGAATATCTTTGTGCAATAACACTTCTTCTTCGAGAATGGTTTTTCCCAAATCGAAAATTGCCAAGCCCAATGTCACCAAAATAACAGACTGAAACGCCTGGGTTGCGGTGTTGGTGTGTTCGTGAATCATTTCATAAAGCGATTGACCGGCTGAATATAATAACAGCGCAGAAACAATAACCAACATGAAGCCAATTACACCATAAATCACCTGGAAAAATGGATGTACTACACGGCGCAAACTATCGCCATTTAAAAATGTAATTAATTTTTCCAAATTAAAATTAATGACCAGATAACGCGTTTCATTGTTAGCTCCAATAAAACGCTGCACCGCTGAAATAGCCAATTGATGCGTGGCACTGGATAAATAAGGCTGGGTTACCGTGGTCACACCCTGATTTTCATTTGCCTGAGTGTAATAAACACGATTGGATCGATCAGAATTCATGCCGGGTTCGCGGCGTTTTGAATCCGCTATTTTGGGAGCGGCAGCCGATTCGGTTATTTGCAACCCTTGTGCATTTAAACAATAAATTAATTCAACAAAAGGATAGGATTTGTGTAACTTTTCAACCAATTCGTTCAACATCTGATTGGATGTTTCCAATCGATTGGGTGCCAATGCCGTGATAATCGATTCCAACAAACGTTCTATTTGTAATTTGTACTCATCATATTTTTTTAAAAGATAAAGATAATTACGTGGTGTCATAAAAATATCACATTCAACAAAAAGTTAGAGGATCATATCAAAAAGTATCCAAGCATTATCTGCCAGATTAAAGAATATTTTTAATGGGCAACCCGAAAACAATAACCCCGGCAGAACCGGGGTTATTGCTTCAAGAAAATGTCGATCACAGACTAGGGGGCTACAACATTTTCCGGTGCCCGGCTACCAACACCTACGTTACTGTCATACACAACAAAACTGACGACTTGCGCCTGAAGTTCAGCTGTCACCAATGGAGCACTGGCATCGGGACTCAACAGAGATGAGTGTACGCCCGCATTCATCTTCACATGGCCCTTACCCAAATCTGTACTACCCAACCCAATTTGAGTCAATCCCAACAAGCGAGCCATAGCTTCATTACCAGTCATAGGTACACCGGCGACGCTATTGGGGATCACTTGATCATTGTTAATTTGTTGCAAGAGCAAAGGCACAGACAAATTACCCAATGTTTGCGAAAAATTCACCGGATCACCGCTATCCACCATTGTTTGAATGGCATAAACAAAGCGCTCGTAGTTGGATGTGCCTTCATTCACACCTGCAGCGGCCAAGCCAGCCTTGATAGTGGGAGCAAATCTGGGGGAATTCAGCATGATCTGCGATACCTGCGTACCTGAAGCTGACATAATCATGCCTCTAACTGGATTGAGTCTGGAACTTATACCGAACTGAGCTTCGGCTGCCAACGCTAACTGATTAGCTGTCACAAAGTTGGTACTGACAATCCCTCCTAATGACATACCCACCACATAAACTCTGGATCGGTTAATTCCCACTGAACGGAAAGTTTTCAAAGCAGCATCCAGATTAGACAAGCTGGCATTGAGATTGAGCAAATCCACAACGCTCTGACGAAGGTTATCACGGGTGTTGGCGAAATAAGCCAAATTGACGAATTGTGCACCTGAACCATCGTTAGCGGTGGGGTTATTAAAATTCATTACTGCCGGTGCACCACCTGCGCCTGCTACATTAAAATGTCTTTCATGAGGAGCATTATTGCCATAGAGGTCGGCAAATGGAATCTGGCTGCGTTCAACGTTTAACACATTAACTAACGGATTCTTATTTTCAGGCGCCCCAACAGCGTAAGCCGGTATACCGTGTAGAGGCAAATCTATAGCCACTGTCGCTACACATCTGGCGGCCAAAGTATGTCCAAGTGAGATAATTGAAGATCTGTCGCTGGTAATACCATGCACATAAATCACCACCGGATAACCGTCAGCACCAAAATACTCTGCGCAAGTAGCCGCGCCGAAAAGTCCGGAAACAGTTGAATCCTCAGGCATAGTCACTTGTAGAGGAACTGATTCATCAGCAGTTTTAGCAGCAAAGGGGTAGCGATAAGTCATGTTGTAACTTGCATCAACATCTCTTGGAACTGTCTTATTCATTGCTGCGGCAAGGGTTAAATCAGGTCTCCAGACACGTGTCAAATATTCACCAAAAGAAAGCCCTGTTGGAGAAGTCAGGTAATAAGGTAACTTAATATAGCCTGTGTAAAGCTTCCCGATGTTAACTGC
>CAMLRJ010000107.1 GCA_946482345.1 uncultured Cellvibrio sp. | reverse complement strand
GCAGTTTTTCATGGGGCATGTAGAGGGAAATTCATTATCGACACAATGTAAGAGTGGAAGCCACAATCTGTCCGCACTTAGGGGGTTTTGCCCGGAGTCTGCCACAACCCGGGGCGGTTATGGTGTAGCTGGTTTAGCCTATTTTGCCAACACCAATGATCTCCGATCTACTTATCCAGATGACCAAACCATCAAAACATACGCTATAGAACTTTCTGAAGGTTTGCCTACTTTTGACATCCCGATTGGGGCAGTAAATACAGTAACAGGTAAAAAGCCGAATATAGCCTCTATTGTTCCGGTATGTACTAATGGAAACCACTCAAATGCTTGTTCATTGGTTGGTGTTCGTGTTGAAAACATAAAAAACGATACGCACGGAAATCCTATATCTGGAAGCTATCTCTTTTATTGGGAAGACTCAGATATGATCGCTTATCAGATCGATTTTGATATGGACGCTGTGCAACGAATAGAGTTTTGTGTGGGCGCTGATGGCTGTAATGACACAAATGTTAGTGCAGATCAAATACGTATAACTAATACTTTGCCCTATTGGGCCACAGGTACTAGCAGGATGCATATGAGTTACCAGATAGAGGGCACCGCAACTAGTGGATTACAGTCAAATCAATGGGTAACTCGAGGAAGTTATGATGCTCACAATCTTGGGTATACATCCTCACTGAACAGTGACAGTTGGTATAACGCAATGGACGGAGGTGATGGACTACCTGCGAACACTGGAACCGATGCTCAAAATACCTCTGCAAATAACAGTAGGAACTTCTATCGAATGATTGCGACTCATACCAAATCAAATACCCTATTGTCAGATAGCCTGACCAAATTGCAGACTCCATTATATTACGCTGCAAAATACGGTGGTTTTGATGATGCAGAAAATGGTAATGGTAGACCAGATGGCACCGAGTGGGACGCTGTCAATGCGAAAGGTGAATCGATACCGGATGGCATTCCTGATAACTACTTTGTCATGAGGAATCCATCGGCTCTGGAAGAAAAATTAAACAATATGTTTGATAAGGCTACACGGGAAAGCGCTACCGGGTCGGGTGTATCGACTAACTCAACACGTTTGGAAACTGTTGAGAGTGTTTATCAGGCCAGATTCTATACCCCTCAAAAAAGTGAATCAGGAGCTTTGAGAACCAACTGGCACGGTGAAATCAGAGCGTTACGTTATACAAAAGATGTTGCTGACTTTACCCAGCTCTGGACTACGATGGAGAAATTGACCAGTGATGAGGACAGGAAAATATTCAGTATCAATCCCGATAATGATGAAGGGTTTGAATTTGAAGATTCACAGTGGAGCAAATTAAACCCTACGCAAAAATCCGATTTGGGTGGAGATGAAAAAGGCCAAGAGGTTCAGAAGTGGGTAAGGGGTGTTGCTGATGCTGCTTTACCTAAAGTCGATGGCGTACCTGTATACAGGTCAAGAGATGTTCAGTATTCAGTGGGCGACGGTAACAATAAACAAATTTTGGAAACCAGAAATTTGTTAGGTGACATAGTGAATTCCTCTCCTGTGTATGCAAGTGGACAATCACAGGGCTATGGTGTTTTGCCCGCTCAATATGGTTCCGCAACTTATCAGGCTTATCTGGATGGTCCCAAAAGTGATCGTCCGTCGATTCTTTATGTGGGAGCCAATGATGGGATGTTGCATGGGTTCAGAACGGATTGTACCGTCACAACAACAGCCAAAACCTGTGGTACAGAAGCTTTTGCCTATGTTCCTTCTGCTATCTATAGCAAGTTGCCTACTCTGGCGAACCCCGCTTATGGCTCTGGAATTCCACATACTTATTTGGTTGATGGTCCGGTTTATGTGGGGGATGCTTATTTTGATAAAAATAATGATGGATCACCAGAATGGCGCAGCATTCTGGTCGGTTCAATGGGGGCCGGCGCCAAGGGTATTTTTGTACTGGATGTAACTGATCCTGAAAACTTTGATGAAGATGATGTGCTATTTGAGGTGACGCCTGAGGATTATCCGCAGATAGGTAATGTGATGGGCAAAGTTCACATAGCTCCAGTAAAGGACCGTTGGGTAATAATATTGGGTAATGGCTACAACAGTGCGGATGGTAAAGCTTACCTGATGATGATCGACCTTGAAAAACCTTTTACTCCTGGTTATAGCCGTGCCATACCCGCCGGTAATGATGTCAATAATGGGTTGGCAGGATCGGCTATACATAGGGATACTGAAGATGTTGGTTATCAGTATGCCTACGCAGGGGATTATTGGGGCAATATGTGGAAGTTTGATTTGGCTGCAGGTACGTCGTCATTATTGTTTAGTGCAGGTGCTACGAAACCAATTACGGCTGCACCAACCTTGGGTGTCAAGACAGGGGCCACCGCCGGAGGGCTGGACGCCATTATGGTTTACTTCGGTACAGGTAGTTATATTACAACCTCGGACGCTAGCTCGAAGCCTGTGAATTCCTTCTACGGCATAGCTGATTCTGGAGCTACAGTTGTAGAAGAAAAGCTTCATGAAAAAACGATGACGGGCATTGAAGATGGCAAAACACCGCCCAAAGTCATCGCTAGGGATGTAGATGATATAGGTGAGGAAGGTGATGTGAAACCGGTGGTTTGGGAAGATAAAGATGGGAATCCGACAGTGGATGGGTGGTACCTGGATTTCCCTGAGGCAGAACGGATTATTACCAAACCAACTTATATCTACGACAGGTTGCTCTTTACCACAATGGTGCCAAATTCTGAGGCATGTACTTTTGGTGGTTCAGGCTGGCTGATGGAGCTTGTAGGTGTGGGTGATAAATACCCCAGTAATTATTCAGCTTTGGAAAATCATATTCGATCAAAATATCCACTTCACGAAAATGATAATCCAAGCGGTGCACTACTGGACTTCTATATTCCCGGAGAATTGGTGATTGTGTCAGATCCGCGGACTGAAGGTGTTGCCTGTAGTATCACGGGTGATTGTGAGAAGATTGATATTACTGAGCCGCCTGGTGAAACACCGAGTGGTAAAAAAACCGGTCGTATTTCATGGCGCCAAATCAAGTAGGTAAATAAATTATGAAAAAGCAAACTGGATTTACTTTGATTGAGTTGATGATTGCCGTAGTTATTCTAGGCATATTGGCGAGCTTTGCGTTCACGAGTTATCAGCGGTATGTATTAAAATCCAATCGCGCTGAAGCGAAGGCTGAGTTAATGAATGTGGCAACCAGGTTGCAGAGGTGTTATACGCTTTATGGCAGGTATAACCCAGCGGATGGCTGCGATGTTTATGACTCATTAAAAGATGATGCCAAAATCACATCTGAAGGTCGTGGTTTTTACGAAGTTGGTATGGCGAAAGCGTCGGCTTCATCTTCTGCATCCTCAACTCCTGCAATGACTAGCTATACCTTGACTGCGACAGCAGTTAAGCCTCCGCAAACCAATGATAAGGATGTGGTGGATTGCACTAAATTAACGCTAACCCATACCGGCAAAAAAAACCCCGCTGAATGTTGGTAGTTGATTTTGTGCTGAGTCAAAAAAGCCGTTAGCCAATCACTAACGGCTTTTTTATTTGTTACTCGTCATCCAACCCCAATTTCTGCAAACGATAACGCAACGAACGAAATGTGATCCCCAACTTCTTTGCAGTGAGTGTTTTATTCCAGCGTGATTTTTCCAGTGCATTCAATAAAATATTTTTTTCCACTTGTTGTAGATAATCATCTATTGATGCGAATGCGGCACATAATTCCGGGTAATCTACATCTGTGTTGTGCTGGGTTGGGTTTAAATTTGATAATCCATTCGATGGCTTTTCATTGAAATGATGATTGTGTTGATTCAGTTGTAAATCATTGGCATCAATTCTATTGCTTTCGCACAGTGTAAATGCGCGTTCCAGAATGTTTTCCAGTTCCCTGACGTTGCCAGGAAATCGATAATTTTCCAGTTTTTGTTTTGCTTCGAAAGTTAATTCCGGCTTTTTGGTGTTTAACGAAAAAGCGATTTTGTGTAATACATTGTCAGCTAATAACAAAATGTCTTCGCGTCTTTCTCTCAATGGTGGGACAGCCAATTGAATGACATTCAATCGATAGAATAAATCTTGCCTGAAACGTCCTTCTTTGACTTCAAGATCCAATAATTTGTGTGTTGCGCAAAGAATACGAACATCCGTCATAATTTCATCGGCAGCACCGACAGGCCGGATGGCTTTTTCCTGAATTGCACGCAAGAGTTTTACTTGCATATCCAAAGGCAAATCGGCAACTTCGTCGAAGAAAAGAGTGCCGCCTTCTGCTGCTTGAAATAAACCGATTTTGTCCTGATGTGCGCCAGTGAAGCTGCCTTTTTTATGGCCGAAAAATTCACTTTCCATTAATTCGCGGGGAATAGCGCCGCAGTTGACAGCGATAAAAGGTTTGGTCGAGCGTGGGCCCAAATCGTGAATTGAGCGTGCAACCAATTCTTTTCCTGAACCCGATTCACCACTGATATAAACAGGCGCCTGTGAGCGTGATAATTTTTGAATATTTTTTATTAATTCTTCAATCGCCGCAGACTGGCCAATAATCGCTGTAGTTTTGATGACAGGTTGATTTATTTGTGTTGTTTGTATCGCGGTAGTAACCAATTTCCGTAAATGATTGAGATCAACCGGCTTGGTAAGAAAATCAAACGCACCGGCTTTCATTGAGTCGATTGCGGTATCAATACTGCCATGAGCCGTAATCACTGCAACGGGCAAGCCTGAAAACTGATGCTGAATATGTTCAACCAATTCCAAACCATTGCCATCGGGCAGTCGCATGTCGGTAAGACAAAGTTGAAATTCATGTGCAGCCAGTTTTTGTTTGGCTTCCTGAATTGTTTTTGCTGTTTCCGTACTTAATTGCATGCGGCCGAGAGTAATTTCCAGCAGTTCCCGGATATCCGGTTCGTCATCAACGATTAATACACGTTTGGTCATAGGGTGGGCCATGGTTAATGATTATTGTAGTTTGTCAGGATGTGACAGTTGTATATGAAAACAACTTTCTCCTTCCGCTGTAAATTGATAGTTGATAAAAGCCTGATTAGCTTCGCATAACTCTTTACAAATATAGAGTCCGAGTCCTGATCCTGTGTTTTCTGTTGTAAAAAAAGGTTCAAATAAATGTTCAACGATATCGGCCGCAATCCCGCTGCCATAATCAATTACACGAATATAAGGTTGTTGCTGTAGTCTGTCAGTCCCGGCTTCAATGCGCAATGCTGCTTTACCCTCTTTAGCTTGTGTGTAGCGTAATCCATTGTCACATAAATTGGTTAATACTTGTTGTAATTGACTGGTATCAAATTTGGCTTCCAGTTTTTCACGAACAATATCTTCTTCGTCTCCTGGAAATTGATTGCTGATATTTTTGACCAAAAATTCAATGGTAACTTCGTATTTATTTTTAAGGCTGTATTGATATTCATTAATGAAATGAGGGATCCATTTAAACAAATCGACTTTCTCGGGTTGTGATGCCCGGCGGCGTGATAACTGCAGAATATTTTCAATAATTGAATTGACTCTTTTGCTGTGATTTTGAATCATTTCAAGCAATCGCAGATCGGTGTCTTGCAGATGAGTGGATTCGGATAACAATTGGCTTGCATGGCTTATTGCACCCAGAGGGTTGCGGATTTCGTGGGCAATACTGGCCGTTAATCGCCCCAAAGATGCCAGTTTTAATTGTTGTGCTTGTTGATGCAGTGAACGAATATCTTCCAGAAAAATCAAATGATCCTCGCTGTTATTTCCCGGTTCGAGCTCAGCAAAATTTACTTTAATTTCAGAGGTAACTTGTTTGGGCAGGCTTAACAGTGGTGAGTGATCGGCGTGTCCCTCTTTCCATGAAATCCATTTATCAAATAATTCCGGTAGCTGTGACAGATGTTGGATATGTTGTTGATCGGCAGGTAAATCCAACAAACGCATGGCAGCTTTATTATAGAGTTCAATTTGTTGATTTTTATTTAATACCATAATGCCAGTGCGCATGCGTTCCAGAATCAGTTGGGCCAGTCGTTGCAGATGAGCAATATGTTCTGACTGGGCGATGGCTTCTGCTTCGGACGTACGCAATTTTTGTGAGAAATAATGGAATGAAATCGCCGTAACAAATGACAGCGTTCCCAATAGCGCAGATGAAAAAAGAGAGCGATTTTCCTGGATCAAAAATAAATATCGATAAAGTCCTTCTGAAATAACAATCAGGCTGGTGATGGCAGCTAAAAATATCACTGTGCGTTCGCGCAACATCATGCCGCCAGCAGCGATGGTGACGAGTAGTAAATAACCTATTCCGGTTAAAGCACCGCCGCTTAAATGCATCAAGTAACTGAGTATGACGATATCGGCAAGACAGGAAAGGAATGGAAATTTTTGTGTATTGAGAAGTGTTTGTTTCGATGTCAGAAACAGGGTGACAATATTGACGATTGTGTAAAAAACACAGGTATAAAAGGTCAGGTTATTGTTTTGGCCGATAACTTTTGGAGCAAAATCCAATTGCAATATCAGCAATAACAGACACCCCAGCACTACACGATAGTAGGTGTAGACGCGGATCAATTTTTGAAGATTGTAGACTTTGGCGTAGTTACTGATGTATTGAGTCATCGGTCATCTTGTGTCAATTAAATTCAGGTTTCAAATTTTACTTGGCGAGGCCCCAAAGTTTCATGACAATGTCGCCTGCGCGTTTTTGGATTATACGAGAATCTTATGTCATCGCTTCGAATTAGTATTGCTCAACTTAATACCCTTGTGGGGGATATTCCCGGTAATACACAAAAAATTTTGCAATACAGCAAACAGGCGTTGTCGGATCAAGCCGATATAGTCGTTTTCCCCGAGTTGTCTTTGACGGGGTACCCACCGGAAGATTTATTGTTGCGCTCCAGTCTGGATGGCCGTATTCAGCGGGCGTTGGACAGTTTGTTGGATGCCAATCTACCTATTGCGATATTGCTTGGTTATCCCAAACGTATCAACGGGCAATTGTTCAATATGGCGGGAGTCATTTATCAGGGAAAATTACTGATTGAATATGCCAAACAGTGTTTGCCGAATTATCAGGTGTTTGACGAGAAACGTTATTTTGTTGCGGGTGATAAGCCTGCAGTTTTTGAATTCAAGCATGTGCGTATAGGTTTGTGCATTTGTGAGGACATCTGGTTTCCCGAGCCTGCGTCGCAAGCAAAAGCAGCGGGGGCAGACTTGATTATCAACATTAATGCATCTCCTTATCATCAGCAAAAACAACGACAACGTGAAGCAGTAGTGGCTGCGCGTGCCCTGGACAATAAGTTACCTGTAGTCTATGTCAATGCGGTGGGCGGGCAGGATGAGTTAGTGTTTGATGGCGGTTCACATGCAGTTGATGCGGAGGGACAACTGGTTTTTCGCGCGGCATCTTTTAGTGAATCCCTTTCTTCGGTTGATATCGCAATTGACCAGAAAAATGCACAAAATGTTATTGCCGATCTCAATACCAATCTCGCCGATGTTTATCAGGCTCTGGTTTTGGGGGTGCGCGATTATGTGCAAAAAAATCGTTTTAAAGGTGTGGTGCTGGGTTTATCCGGTGGTATCGATTCCGCACTGACATTGGCGATTGCGGTAGATGCATTAGGTGCAGATAAAGTTGAAGCGGTGATGATGCCATTTCGCTATACATCGGATCTGAGTAAAACCGATGCTGCAGAGCAAGCGCAACGCATGGGTGTGCAATATTCTTCCATCAGTATTGAACCCATGTACGATGCATTTATGGCCGCACTCAGCAATGAATTTGCCGGATTAAAACGTGATACAACCGAAGAAAATTTGCAGGCGCGATGTCGTGGGGTTTTGCTCATGGCCATCTCCAATAAAAAAGGTTACATGGTATTAACCACCGGCAATAAAAGTGAAATGGCGGTGGGTTATTCCACGCTCTATGGTGATATGGCCGGTGGTTTTGATGTATTGAAAGATGTCTTTAAAACACAAGTGTTTGCCTTGGCTCGTTATCGAAATACCATCAGTGATGTGATACCTGAAACTGTGATTACTCGACCGCCCTCTGCGGAATTGGCTCCTGATCAAAAAGATGAAGACAGTCTTCCTCCCTACGATATTCTCGATCAAATACTTGCGCTTTATGTCGAACAGGATCAAAGCGCCGAAGCCATAATCGCCAGAGGTTTTCAGCGTGAACAAGTGGAGCGTGTTGTTCGCTTGGTAGATGTCAACGAATACAAACGCCGTCAGGCACCTGTGGGTATTCGTATCAGTCAGCGCGGATTCGGTCGTGACAGACGTTATCCAATTACCAATGGATGGAAGATGGGCGAGTAGCGCACGCAGAGCAAAACGATACACATCTTTACAAAAAATTTGGATGCTATTTGTACAGCAGTGATAGAAATACTTCTACACTGAAGTTCAGTCTTTTGAAGAAACCTATCCAATAATTTTTGTAGGCCAGCTATGCATAATAACAACCTGGTAGATGTAGCGAGTTCACCTGATTCCGTTGTAGAAAAACCCTTGCCATCCGCGCCAATATCCACTCAGGCTGCATCAGTGGGCCTTGCAGGATTTACGGCTCTGGCTCTTGGTAGCTGCGGTGGTGGTAGCAGCGGCGGTGATGGTGGAGCAGGTCAAACCTCCTCTGTAGTGAGTTCTGTGAGTTCCAGTGCGATAGGACTTAGCTACACTGAAGCCGAGGCTGCCCGATTTTTATTGCAAGCGCAATTCACTGCAACCGACGAAGAAATTCTCGCGGTAAGAACATCAGGTTACGATGCCTGGCTCACCGCACAATTTAATTTACCTATAGATCAAACCGGCGCGCAATGGTTAACAGCCAGTGGTCACGCAACGCCGAATCATTCAGGAAATTACTTTAACCCTGTATTCGGCGATTGGATGGCATGGAATCAAT
>CAMLRJ010000106.1 GCA_946482345.1 uncultured Cellvibrio sp. | reverse complement strand
CGTAGCCTTGTAGGCCACCTCGAACGCCTTAACCCGGTCATATTCCCTTTCCATCAGCTTGTAATTGTAAAGATCCAGGTTGCGCGTAACCGTGTGATGCATGAACGGAGAGAGGTTGTATGTGTCTTTCCGTCCATTTCTCACGAACTGGTTCAGCTCAGCAATGCACACTTCAAGCGGTGGATAGTTGACCGCGTAAAGCTCCCTACACCACGAAACAAACTGGCCAATGCTTGGCATGAACGGTGAATTGTGCTGGCGGCACTTTGACAAACCATGGTTAATCAATGTGTCAGTGTTTATCCCATTCTCCATCAGCCCCTTTAGCCATTCCACCTTGGCTTGGTCGTAAGCCTCCTGCGTTTGAATCGCTGAACGCCAAGCCGGGAATATCGCTTTCAGTGACCTGAAAATCATGTTCACCAGTTCCGCCGTTTTGGTATACCCTTGTGATCCAGTCTGTGTTGTTGTCGTCAAGTTGCTGTCTTGGTTGTGCATTTACCTTTCCTCTCGAATATTCCAAATCGTTTCTTACCCAGTTTCTCCACGTTGCAAGCCAGTCGGCCTTGGTGGCATCTTTCCCGGATTTTGCTATCCAGTAATCCTTGAACTTGTGAGCAGTTAAAACAAAC
This sequence comes from uncultured Cellvibrio sp., assembly GCA_946482345.1. The sequence continues at coordinate 8,357 of CAMLRJ010000106.1, read as the reverse complement.
CACTCTCTGGTGAAGTCAGGGTTAATCTCTACGGCAGCATCCCAATGTTGTTTTTCAGGTTTCCAGTCATCAGGCAAACGAGATGCGATCTTTTTTTGTTTTTTAGGCGCAGCCGGTTCCTGCGAAGCGGGTAATAAACTAATTATTTCTTGGTTATTATTTATTATTTCTTGGTTATTATTTTGTTCAACAGAATTTAACACGTGTTCAACTTGTGTTTTACACTTGTTCTTTCTTGCCTCTGCCGAAGCCTTTCCGGCCCTAGCCTTAGCCGTTGAATTTGAACGATATTTTGCTATTTCATGCTCGCATCTAGCGTGGTAATGGCCCGCTTCAGTTAATACATAAAACTCATCAAGAACCGTGCGCAAAGCAGACTTTTCCTCATCAGTTACACACAGCAAAACACGGCAAAGCCTATCAAAATTGTCGCTCGGCAATGGAGATTCAGTGTCGTAATACATGTCCAGAGTATCTCTGTACACGCTCCGCTCAACACGTGTTAAATGCCTTGTTGCATTGTTAAAGTCTGGAATGTTATGCGGATAAAAGTGCATTTAATCTTTCTCTCCAGTCTTTTGGCCTATGATCAGTGCAGTCAGATCCTTTTGATGCGTTGCATCTTGCACAAGATGGCTGAATATTATCTATCGAGTCAGATCCTCCTTGGTACAGGGGAATAATATGGTCTTTCTCAAGATTAATTAGTCTGCTGGCTCCCATGCATGAAACGCAGATATCACCGCAAATATGCTTAAGAAATTCCCATTCTTTCTTTGTATGAGTTCCTTTTAGCCTTGCCTCTGCAAGTCTAGCGGATCTTTTCTGTCTGTTAGATAATTGCTTATCGCCTATGTGATGGGGGTAGTAATGCATTATTTATGTTCCCACATAGCGCAATTTTGGCTTATGTAGGCAACGCCAGCTGGCGCTCCTGAGTGCTCTTCAATATTTTCATTGCTGCACTCGAAATAGCCTTCTATAGCTATATATCCGCAGTCATATTCAGGAGGAATATATGTGGCATATTTACAGGTTTTGCAGGCCTTATTCTTTGGATTCTTCCAGGATTTGCAGTTTTCTTCGTGGGATAGGCATGAAGATTTTTTGAAGAAACCTTTGCCGCAATCGCAATAATAACGCTTTACTGTTTTGATGAGCATAAAAAACGCCTTTAAAGTGGCCCTTGGGGACAATACCGTTAGGGTACTGGCATCAAAGGATGGCCATTGTTTCGGTAACAAGAGCCACTTTAAAAGCGTCTTTCGCTACCCTAATTTTCTTTACGTGGTTGTCACGGCCACGGACACTTGTCAGAGCCAAGCCCGCCACGCGTGTGGGTATACACGCAGAACAGGATGGCAAGTTAATTATAATCAGGGTTTTTGGTGATTGCAATATCTGGATCAATGCAATTTGCCGTATATTCAGCAAGGTTAATATTTCGAATAAGCCCGCTGTAAGCCTTGTCGCGCTCGGCGCCTGTGCTGTATTCCAAGTGCTTAACAACTTCGCCAGAGTCATCATGCACAACCTCAATCTTAAAAGGTTTGCTCATAATCATCCACCTGGTTATTTGTTGGGGTTAAATCAGAAAACTTTATATTTCCTTTTTCATCTATCTCTCTTCCATCCCTAGAAATCCATTCGGCATCCTGTGGAGGAATAGTCCTTATTAATGGGGAGTAACATGTCGGATCACCGTCAATTGAGTATCCACATGTGTAGCAATTATCAGATCCATCATTCTTTGTGCAGCACGGCATCTTTCACCTCGAATGGGTTTTGGCTCTCTTCGAGCATGTTAATTAAGTCATCAGCAGTGGCGTGGCCAAGCTCAATTTGCAGACGATAGATCATTGTTTTTATGACTTCATTCTGCACATCAAGTCTGGTGTTTATCTCACGGATCTGTTGTTCGGTTACTTCCTTTGCTGCCTTGCTTGGAGGTGGATTATCACCAAAAGGACACCCTAGAAGGCCGCCATGCTTGCAGTGACCGCAGCCGCTCCTTGGGTATGGCTTTCCCTCATCTCTAAGCCTATTCCTACAGTTTTCTGGCCTATTGTCGCTAGCCATATCAAAGCCCTCCAATAGCTATAATACCAGCAACTGAAATGCCTAATATTGCCGTTCCAACAACCATAAGAAGCCATCCAAGCCAGTTACTCTTGAGCTTAAATGCGATCAGGCCGCCAGCAATTAGCAATACGCCGGTTATTAGTGATTCTGTCATGGTTTACTCCTATCTGATAATCTCTTCTGGCGAAACAAGTAGATCATAAATGTCACCGATCTTATTTGAATCGTTTGTCAAGCAAACATTAAAGTATTGGCTTAATTTACTCCACCACAACCCTGGGTTTTGAAGATCGAGATATTGATGAAAAATAAAACCCTTTCTTATGGCGTATTTGTTTCCTATTTTAACTATCCGATAATTACTTAAATTCATCTCTCACTCCCTCTCTGTGTAGTTTATGCCTGCGGATTGCAGGGATTTGATAACTTCTTTTTTGCGATAATATTTAACAACATTACATTCACAATCTAAGTCAATTTCACTTTTGGAAGCTCAACAACAAGCGATTCTCGACTGGCTTGCCATCCTTTGTGCATCCAGAAAGTCTCTAATTCTGCATAGCAACTATCGTCAGGCAATCTTTTAAGTGATCGCAAAGGCCAGTGTTCACGCATATAATCTTCAAACCTTGAGCGCTCTAGCTGTTGTGGGGTCATGGTTGTTGCTCCAGCTCATCAATTGAATACAGGGCGCAAGCAACTCCAAATGGCCCGAATGACAAGTCATTAATTGCATCGCATAGTTCAGGAAAGTATTCATCCAGCTCGGACTCATAAATATCATTGCCAGACTCCAACTCTGACTCGCCCCTTGACTCCATTTTATGAGAGTCTTGTCATAAAATATGGCCATCCATGTCTAATGCTTTTGTTGAATATCTTTCGCCTGTTATTTCAATAATTACTTTTTTTGGTATTTTCACTTTCTCCTCTCCTCTATCACATGATATGGGGTTACTATTTACCGCAAATAATATCGCACCACTTTTTAAATCCGCGCAATATAGGCTGATCATTAGTGCTGTCTGACCATCCGCAGAAACCAATAAAACCGTCATTGTTGAATGAAACGGCCTCACGACCACTGAAATAAAAAGCATTACAAGTAAGGGCGGCAAAAATAAAATCACGATTTTTTCTGCGCTTATCTATCTTGAATGTAATATCCTTACTCATCCTATATGTGCCTTTAAAGTTTTCACTTTTAATAAGCTCTTGCACAAGAATGGAATGCAACAAAACAACATTGTCATAATTTACATACTCCTTGTATGAAAGCCCTTTTTCTGAAAAGTAATCTCTCATCTGTTGGCTAGTTAGTTTTTCCATGAATTCTCCCCTGCGTTTTGAATTGCTTCTAGTAGGTTCATAGTGAATTCCATGATCTTTCCGGTTCGGAATCCCAAGCAAGGAAGTCTCGAAATGTTTCAAATGAATCACCATACTCCAGAAACCGCTGATAGCGCCGCTGACTCCGAGACATAGGGCGAACCTTGCCAATGCCGTGGTATTCCATCTCCCAAGTAGGATGCACATTACTTATAACGCCCGGTTTCTGATCATCGAAGTTAACACCTATATAATGACCCCTATCCTCAACAATAACACCGCGACGCCCCTGCATTTCGATTACCCTTCCTGTACATGCAGGCACACCATAAAATTCCTTTACATACTTATAATCGCTCATGACTTGGCCTCGTATTTGGCTATTACAGCACGAATTGTTTTTAACTCACTTTCAGCGCTTGCCCATCCTTCCAGCCATTGCTCAGCAAGTTTCAGCGCAGCAAGAAGCTCGTCGCGCTGGGATGACAGGTCACGTATGTTTTGCTGCAAAGGTTTGGCGCAATCCGCAGAATTTAGCATGTCGCCGTAGCCTCTCAGCCACTCTGTCGAGCTGCCAGCACACGCGTTGACGCATATGCAAGCCCGGTGATAATCAATCTGTTCTTGCGTTTCAAATTTGGCCGTAGAATCGGTCAGCCAAGGCTCTGGTGTATGTTTCATTTATTCCCCCTGCTCAATGGCAAATAGTTAGTTGTTAATAGCTTCTTTAATATCGAAATGTTCTATAGCCAAAGTTACAAATTCACCGATAGTAAGATCTGGCTTCATCTTCTTTTGGCGCGCTGCGTTTACCTTCAATAACTGCAAGTCAATCATAGTCTTTGTGATTGGCTGAATGCGAACCATTGCGCCTACTCGTTTATCTTTACCTTCTGTCATAACGGACTCCTATGTGTTTTTCATAGTATACATGTAAATTATTGGTAAACAAGTGGTTGACACAAACTATTTAATGTTTATACTGACTGAAACAAACAAGTGGAGGGTTTATGAACGACCTAGCGATACAGGATAAGCCGTTAACAGCTCTTGATATTCAAGCGCAGGTAAATACGATCCAGCACGTAATGAAGCAGGTAATGAAAGCTGATGTTCATTATGGAATTATTCCGGGAACAAAAACCCCAAGTCTTTTTAAGCCTGGGGCAGAAAAGATAATGGCAACATTCCGTCTTTCTGCTGATCCAGAAGTTAGCGATATGAGTGATAGCGACCAGATACGCTATCAAGTAAAGGTTCGATTGGTCACTTCTGGTGGCGTCTTCGTTGGCGCAGGAATTGGAGAGTGCTCAAGCAACGAAGAAAAATACAAATGGCGAATAGCTATTTGTGATGAAGAGTTTGACGAATGCTCGCCTGATCGGCGCCGTGAGAAGTGGAAAAAAGGTTGGAAAAATAACCCCAATTATAAACAAAAGCAGATACGAACAGAGCCTGCTGATTTAGCAAATACAATACTTAAAATGGCAAAAAAGCGCGCCCTAATCGATGCCGTATTAACGTGCACCGCCGCAAGTGATTGCTTTACTCAGGATATAGAGGATTTGCCTGAAGAGTATGTCAATCAGGATTCGCCCGTACAAAATCAGGAAACTTTAGTTGTAGTTGGCGAGAATGAAATCAAGCAGATTCGCGAAGCTCTTAGTTTTGCAAACTATAGCGAGGCTGCATTTTGTAAAGCGGCTGGCATAAGCTCAATCGAGCAGATGGCTCTCAATCGTTTTGCTGGTGCAATAACTCATATCAAAGGAAAAGCTCATGCAAGTAATTAATTGTGTTCAAGGCTCACCAGAATGGCATCAGTCAAGATGCGCAACCATAACAGCGTCAAACTTTTCAGACTGCTGTGAGATGCTAAAAAATGGCTCTTATAGTGCAAAGGCAAAGCAGTACGCATTTAAGCTTGCCGTAGAAAGAATCAGTGGGTCATTGCTTGAAGAGGATAAGTTTGAAACGTGGGAGATGCGCAGGGGTAGAGAGCTGGAGCCTGAGGCGCGATATGCACACGAACTAAAAATAGGCGAAATGGTTGAGCAAACCGGGATAGCGAAAACAGATGACAATCTTTTTGGTGCAAGCGTTGATGGATTTATAGGTGAAGACGGATGCGCAGAATATAAATGCTTTGTTTCTCCAACATCACTTATGCCTATATTGCTGGATGGAGATATTAGTGACTGCCAATACCAAATCCAAGGGCAGCTGTGGATTACAGGGAGAAAATGGTGTGACTTCTGCCTTTACTGCCCAGCACTAAAACCAATAGGGAAGCATTTAACTGTCTTCCGTGTTGCGCGTGACGAGGAGTTTATTGCAAAGATGGAGATTAGTCTTCTTAGATTTAATGATCTTGTAAACGAATATGAACAAAAACTAAGGAAATAATCATGACAGAATCAAAGCAAGAGCTTGTTTTTAGCGTAACAACAGTTGCCGCATACGACCCATTCAGGACTCAGCTTGCCGAGCTAAAAGAAGGCAACAGTAAGGCTGTATTTGACTATCGAGACCCAAAAGGCAATAAGGAGGCTCGCAGCCATATATATAAGTTGCGCCAAACTAAAGCAGCGGTTGACAAAGTTCGCAAAGCCGAGAAGGAGGCAAGCCTGAACTATGGCCGCTTAGTTGACTCTCAGGCCAAAGAAATAGTGCAAGAAATCGAGGAAATGATAGAGGTGCACGAAAAGCCTATCCGTGAAATTGAGAAGGAGGAGGAAGACAGAATTGCCGGGCATAGAGCGGCAATAGCTAAGCTTGAATCATTTTTAAACTCTCCTGACCTTGGTGCAACCTCTGATCTGGCCATAGTTAATCGAGACGCCTTCAGGCTCTTGGAGCCAGATGAAAAATTCGAGGAATTTACGGCTGAGGCATTGCGAACATACAAATCAGTACTAGAAAGATTTGAGATTGAAATTGATAAGCTCTCCAAGAGAGAGGCCGAACAAGCAGAGCTTGAAAAGCTCCGCAAAGAGGCGGCAGAGCGTGAGCAGAGGGATCGAGATGAGCGGATTGCGCGTGAGGCCGCCGAGAATGCCCGTATCGCAGCTGAACAGGCCGCAGCGGCAGAGCGTAAGAAGTTGGCCGATGAGCAAGCGCGCAAAGATGCCGAAGCTAAAGCAGCAATTGAGCGCGCGGAGCGGGAAAAAGTTGAAGCAGAAAACGCCCGTATTCGCCAGGAGCAACAAGCAAGAGATGCAGCAGCAAGGCTGAGCAGGATCACCTCGCCGCAATTGCCAAGGCAGAGGCCGATAAGCAAGCTGCCATTGAGGCTGAGCGCCGCCGCATTGAGCAAGAAAAGCTACGCGAGCAGCAAGAAGCAGAACAGCGAGAAAAGAACAAGGCTCATGCAAAGAAGATTAATAATGAGGCTTTGCATGATTTAATGGTTGCCGGCCTTTCTGAAGAATGCGCAAAATTAGCAATTACAGCAATTGCTAAAAACACAGTTCGTAACGTTAAAATTAATTACTAGGATTATTGATATGAGTAAAAAATTCGATGTGGTCGCGACGATTGGCAGTTACATGGCTGGCAATGAAAAGAAATACATAACGCGCAACGTAGGCGCTGTTGTTGAGACCCAGCATGGCCTATCTATCACCCTGGACGCCTGCTTTAATCCAGCTGGATGCCAAGTGTCAGAAGACGGAAAGGTATGGCTTAAGCTGTTTGAGCCTCGTGATAAGGATGCGGCGCAGAAGGCTTATGACAAAGGCGTAAAGCAGCATCAAAGGCCAAATCATCAAAACAACAACTTTAATAATTTTGACGATGACCTTCAGTTCTGACAATGACAAAGCGCGCATGGCATTTCAAGGTTAAATCCGGCAAGGGCGAATCAATCATATTAGATTATCTCGCCACTGCCGAGCAGGCATTAATTGAGTGTAGGCTTAGTTTGGGTGATCAAGTAATTAAGGTGGAGTGATATGAATAAGCCAAGAATATATAAAAGGTTTACCCATAATGGCGCCATGTTGTTTGTTACAGGAATTCCTCGCCTTGCATCCGAAAGAGAAAAAGCCCTGTGGATAATGGCGCGAGACTTTTGTGATCGTGAAAATAAAAGAAAATTTCTAAAGGTATAAACCATGAAACGCTTACAGGTTGGCGACGAGTGCTATGTGAGATTGCGCGGCTCTGTTGATATTATTAAGTGTGCGTATATTGGGCATAGGGAATCAAAAGTTGGCACTATGTGGGAACACGTTGCGAACAAAATTGATATATCGGGCGCAGTGTCCATTGCTATAGGCAAAGGATCGCCAAATAAATTAGTGTATCCATTCCCCTGCATAAAGGAGCTTGCTAGATAATGAACTGGCAACCTATTGAGACCGCACCGAAAGATAGGCGAATCCTGGTTGTTTGCATGAAGGCTACGAATCAATGCAAGCACAGAGAGGGGAAAATAGAGGCAGATTTCTGGCACACAAGAGATAAGCATGGCTTTGATGGATTTGGAAAGTTTAACCCAACAGGATTCCCTGCAACACACTGGATGGAGTGCCCAGAATTACCAAATAGCCAAAACCAATAACCACCTACATCAGTATAAAAAAGATTAACTTCTATCCTGCATAGGGATGGGCGAGAATGAATCATGGATCGGCGATTGGCGCCAACAAAAAAAACAGGAATAAAGCATGAACAAGTATGAATTCACTGGCGAAGTAAAAGTGGTTTTAGGTCGCACACTAAAACAAATCCGCGCAACTATTTCTTTTGGTTTTGTTTCAAAAGGCGATATTGGCGGCTGGATTGAGTCTGAAAATAACCTAAGCCCAGACCCGCAGGTGTCCGGCGATGCATGGGTGTACGGCGATGCACGGGTGTACGGCGATGCGCAGGTGTACGGCGATGCGCAGGTGTACGGCGATGCGCAGGTGTCCGGCGATGCGCAGGTGTCCGGCGATGCGCAG
>CAMLRJ010000105.1 GCA_946482345.1 uncultured Cellvibrio sp. | reverse complement strand
AACAAAGGGACGCGCCGAGGCACCGCCGGGAATCACATGCAACATGGGCGTTTCAACTTCCATAAAATCATGGCTGCTCATATAGCGACGAATAAAGTCGATACACTTGGAGCGCAAACGGAACGTATCACGCACTTCAGGATTCACAATTAAATCCACATAACGCTGACGATAACGAATTTCCTGATCGCTCAAGCCATGATATTTATCCGGCAGCGGACGCAGGGACTTGGTCAGCAATTGGTATTCTTCGAGGTTGACGTACAGGTCGCCTTTGCCGGACTTATGCAGCGCACCTTTGGCACCGACGATATCGCCGATGTCCCACAAACCCCAGGTTTCCTTGATATTTTCTTGCGCCTGTTTGTCGGCATACAACTGAATCGTACCTTCGCCGTCCTGCAGCACCATAAAGGGCCCGCGCTTGGCCATGATCCTCCCCGCCACACTGACAACATGACCCAGTGCCTCCAGCTCTTCCTTGGTCTTCTCACCAAAGGCTTGCTGAAGTTCTACGCTCTTGTGCGCGCGACGAAAGTCGTTGGGAAAGGCGTTACCCTTTTCGCGAATCGCATCCAGCTTGCTGCGGCGCTCGGCGATCAGTTTATTTTCGTCGTGGGCCTGGCTTTGGGACTGAGTAGTGTCGTTGCTCATAATGGTTAGGATTTCAATGGTTAAAGAATCAAGGTTAAGTCAGAAAGTCAGATCATTTAAAGGCCGGCCTTCAAGCTGGCGACAATAAATTGATCCAGCGCGCCGTCCAGCACAGACTGGCAATTACTGGTTTGCACACTGGTACGTAAATCTTTGATACGCGAATCATCCAGTACATACGAGCGAATCTGACTACCCCAGCCGATATCAGCCTTGCTGTCTTCCATGGCCTGTTTGTCGGCATTGCGCTTGAGCATCTCCTGCTCGTACATCTTCGCACGCAACATTTTGTATGCCTGGTCGCGGTTCTGGTGTTGGGAACGTTCACTCTGGCATTGCACGACAATTCCGGTAGGGATGTGGGTAATACGAATAGCCGAGTCGGTTTTGTTAACGTGCTGGCCACCGGCGCCACTGGCGCGGTAGGTATCAATGCGCAAGTCTGCCGGATTAATCTCGATCTCGATATTGTCATCAATCTCTGGCGAGACAAACACAGAACAGAAAGACGTGTGGCGGCGGTTACCGGAATCAAATGGCGATTTGCGCACCAAGCGATGGACGCCGGTTTCGGTACGCAACCAACCGAAGGCATATTCACCCTCGAACCGAATCGTGGCGCTTTTTATACCGGCCACCTCACCTTCGGAGACTTCCTCCAGGGTCGTCTTGAAACCCTTGGCCTCGCCCCAGCGCAGGTACATGCGCAGCACCATCTCGGCCCAGTCCTGGGCTTCGGTTCCGCCGGAGCCGGATTGGATATCAAGGAAGGCGTTATTCGGGTCCATATCACCGGAAAACATGCGGCGGAATTCCAGCGCTTGCAGCTGCTCGTCCAGCCGCTCCAGTTCAGCGGCAACATCATTGACACTGGATTCGTCGTTTTCCTCGACCGCCATGTCCAGCAGCTCACGGCAATCACTGATACCGGACTCCAGCGCTTCGATGGTTTTTACCACAATTTCGAGCGAGGAACGTTCACGCCCCAGCGCCTGGGCTCGCTCCGGGTTGTCCCACACAGCGGACTCCCCCAGCTCCATCTCCACTTCGGTCAGGCGTTCTTTCTTGTGATCGTAGTCAAAGATACCCCCTAAGCACACGGGTGCGCTCGGCAAGGTCTTTCAAGGTATTCAGTAAAGGATTGATTTCCATAGCAGGCTTAACTGGTTTAACCGGCAGGTGCGGGCCCGGTCGGGTTAAAAGTAGGCGCGCATTCTACATGAGTTGCGGGCCTGACTCAAAAGCCAAAGTGGTAGGGAAATCAGGTTATTAGGTAAGGAACGATCATTCAGTTGTCGTTGCTTTCCACCAGCGTGAAAGGCATTGAGTGATTCTTCCCCCCCGCTTTTTGGTGATCTGCGAGATTCTCGATAATTGCGCAGTGTGAGGACTCATCCCCTGAACATCGTTCGGCCATGTCTGCCAAAGTCTCGCGCATGCGCTGGAGCGTGCTCAATTGCTCATCAAGCTGTCGCATCTTATCGAGCACCAACTGCTTCACCTCGCCAGCCTGGCGATGAGGATTGCGAAACAACTCCAATAATTCACGGCATTCATCCAAACCAAAACCTACAGCTCGCGCCCTTTGTAAAAAGCTGAGTTGCGCCACATCGGCATCGGTGTAATCGCGGTAGTCGTTACCTGGCTGCCGGCGCGGTATAACCAGCCCAATGTCCTCGTAATAACGAATGGTTTTGGCACTCAAAGCGCTACGTACCGCTGCTTGACCAATATTCATTACTTACTCCTCAATCGTGTCAGCCATAGACTAAACCTTTCCGTAACTGGAAAGTCAAGCCAGACTATACCCCTTTAGAGCCGCTATAAAAAGATGATTTACTCGTAAAAGCCAAGTGAATTCCCTAAGCTAGACTCATATTTTTATTGACCCACTCCACATATAAATAAAAAAATTCCTTTATTTATCAATGCAATAAGTAATTTTCTTGACAAAACAAATTAATAAACCAAAATAAGTTGCAATGAAAGTCATTAATTGAGGTGGGGCACCTTATGGAATATATCGATATCAGCCATGCTGAGTGGCCCAAGATGTGGGATGAATTGGCCACCTATCGCATCAATAACGGCGACCATTTGTGTATCCATGATGGTGAATGCTGGGAATACATGGGCTCAACGCCCGACCATCATCATTTGCGTCACGCTTGCCATCCTGTCACTCATAAAGTGGAATATATCTATATCGAGCGTGCTCGGGCTGCCGTGAAGTGGGCTTAGGATCCTCCTAGCTTGCGCAGCATTCGATATAAAATGAAAAACAGTCCGCAAATACACTTCGTCACCATCTCATCCCGCCGGTTTTTCAACAATTCTAATTAACACTCCAATTCATTTACTGTATGCTCTGTTCGCTTATTAAGCGATGCAAATACGCACCACTGGCAGCCCCTGATAACAAGCTGACTCAACAAATAACAAATTCAAATAATAGAAGAAGAGGCCAGGAACAAATACCTGCCATAAAAATATGCTTAATCACTTGGTACGTTTCGTGATGGTCGGCGGCAGCGCAACACTACTGCAGTTTGTGTTGCTGTTTTTGCTCGTGGAATTTAGTCGTCTAAATGAAATCCTGGCATCTGCACTTTCGTTTGCACTATCCGCTATCTACAACTACCTCATGAATTATTATTTCACTTTCGCCAGTGAAAAATCTCATATTGAAACCGCCACGAAGTTTATGCTGGTCGCCACACTTGGATTGGCAATCAATTCTTCAACATTTGCTTTGTTCTTAAGCCTGGGCTTGTACTATCTAATAGCTCAGGGCGGCGCAACCATTATTACCTTACTCGTCAATTTTTTATTACATAAGATATGGATTTACCGGAGCTAAAGATGACAATCCCCACCCCCTCGCTCGCCATTGTGGTTCCGTGTTACAACGAAGAAGAGGTTTTTCCCAAAACTCTCGTCAGCCTGCAAACATTGCTTGGCAAGCTGGAACATGAAAATAAAATATCCAGTGCTTCGAAAATTTATTTCGTTGATGACGGCAGTAAGGATTCCACCTGGTCTCTACTCAAACTTGCCGCCGAAGAATATCCAAATGTTGTTGCCATCAAGTTGTCTCGCAATAAAGGCCACCAAAATGCCTTATACGCCGGGCTATGTACAACGGAAGAAGATCTTATTGTCAGTATTGATGCTGATTTGCAGGATGACCCTGTGAATATTGAGCATATGGTTGACGAATTTTATCAAGGTAATGATGTGGTCTACGGCGTAAGGTCGGAAAGGACTACCGACACTTTTTTCAAACGCTTTACCGCCGAGGGCTATTATCACCTAATGCGAAAGATGGGGGTGGACCTGGTTTTTAATCATGCAGATTTCCGTCTCATGTCTCGCCGAGCATTAAATGCATTACTTCAATATGAAGAATCAAATCTCTTTTTAAGAGGTATTGTAAGAGAGGTTGGCTTTCCCTCTGCTGTTGTTGAATATGAACGTCAAGCGCGAGAGGCAGGGGAAAGCAAATATCCATTGCGAAAAATGCTGTCATTTGCATGGAACGGTATCACTGCATTTTCAGCCGTTCCGTTGAGAGCTATTACTGTTATTGGCCTTTTGTCCAGTTTGTTTTCACTTTTTATTATTGCCTGGGTTTTGGTGACACGACTCTTTACCGACGATGCCATTCCTGGCTGGGCGTCAATACTTTTACCATTGTTATTTATAGGAAGCGTGCAACTACTTTGTCTGGGTGTCATTGGCGAATATATAAGCAAACTATATACAGAAAGCAAAAGACGGCCCAAATACCATATCAGCAACATCATCAGAAAAGCCGATGATGTCAGTAATGAACAATAAGAATGAAACACAGGGAGAATATATTGTGAACGACACCAATCGACAGGAAAGCCAGAACCAAGACACTGCTACTCCATTTCCGCAGCATGTTGACATCAGACCCGGTGATATGGATCCTTCTGCGCAACCGCATACAGGAAAACCGGGTACTGGGGTAGCTGGTGGTTATACCTCCTATCAACTGTCTGTCTTTTTCCAAATTTATCTTTGCATTGTAATAGTTTTCAATCTTTTACTGCTTTTTTTTGATGGACATGAGAGTGATCTTGGTTTTTGGCAAGATTGGGTAAGGCAGCTATCACAGAATGGTTACAAGGACTTTAATGGTAATTATCCACCAATATTTATTCATTGGCTTTATTTGGTGGGACGAATATACGATTTTTTTGGATTTCAGGTAGAGGTGAATCTCTATTTGAAATTTCTTACTCAGCTGCCAGTTATATTCTCCCATTTAATTTTGACCGGCACTATGTTCGGCTTATTGAAAAAATATAGCGATAACAAAATTCATTTCCACATAACCCTCCTGTTAACCACACTTAATCCAGCACTGTTATTGATAGGCCCGGTATGGGGTCAGGTTGATATCACTCCGATGATACCCTTGCTCTTTGCAATTCTTGTCAGCTTCAGTCCACGATGGCGAGCTTTAAGCTTGCCTTTATATGCACTTGCAATGCTCACGAAATTTCAGATGATAGCTTTTGCTCCCGTCTTTGGAATTATTTTCTTCCGTCATCCGAAGCATCATCTTATCGGCGCAGCTTTAGCTGTTCTGACGATTGGCATAGTTTTTTTACCGTCAATAGTCGCTGGGAATTTCATATCGGCATTCAAGCTTGCATACGTAAATGTTATCGATCAATACGGTCTCTCAACGATGGGGGCCGCAAATATCTGGATTTTATTGACCGGCAATGCTACGCCAGATCATTTGGTACTGTTTGACCTAGACCCTAACTCCATTGCAGGGCTAATTTTCAAAGCCAAATATTTTGGCATTTTGCTATTTTTCCTTGTGTGTTTGATGGTTTTTATTAAGGGGATCTACAGCCTTTTCAAGAAAGATCATGAACGATCTCAGCAAAGCCAGTTAAGCGAAACCTTGTTTTATGCGATAACCTGCTCGGCTGCGTTTTTTACTTTTTTACCTGCCATGCATGAGCGCTATCTTCTGCCGGCCGCTATTGTTTCATTGGCTTATTACGCTGTTACCCCCAATAGAATTTTTTATGCATTAGGCTTCACCTTTGCCTGTGCATTTAATGTCGTCATGGCCCTGGGCATCGAAACCAACTATATATGGCCGGCTATTTCCTGGGTTGTTTTGTTTATTGTTGGGTTTAACATTTTTGAACTCCTCACGAAGGAAAAAAGAAGGGCACTCGCCAAGGATATTGGCCAACGTGTTATCCACACACCCTACCTATCAGCCTGGCTGTTAATATTATTGTTGCCCGGAATGTTCATTTATCTTCATCAGCGAAATGTACTCCATCATCCTTCATTGAAAGAGAATCAGATGCTCCTTACCGATATTCGACCGGATTTTTCACGCCAGGATTTCGGACAACTGCAAATAAATAAAAATCTATCTGGCAAACCTTTAGCTATGGCAGGGACGCGTTACGCAACCGGCTTGGGGACGCATGCAAATTCTCAAATAGATTTCACCCTGCCTCATAATGCTACTAACCTTTCATTTATAGCGGGCTTGGACGATAGCATAGAATCTGCTGATGTCATTTTCTCGGTACTCGGAGATGGACAGCTTCTGTGGGAATCACCAGTAATTTATGGAAGCGAGCGTCACTTACCTGAAACGCGTATTGATGTTCGGGGAGTTAAAAAAATCCGCCTTAAAGTATCAGCTTTAGAGAAGAATCATGGTGATCATGCAAACTGGGCCAATATAGTTGTCGAGGTGGAGCGTTAATAGTGATCGAGATTAAATCGGCGACCTAAGATGCAATAAAGGAAAAATAATGATTACCGTTAGAAAATTCCTGTTGACTATGTGTTTGGCTATTTTTAGTTTGTTTTTGCTCATGCAGATAGCCCTTCAACAAAATATGTCTATCACTGACATAGAATTAACTGTGAATGATCAGACCCGGCAGATCAGAGCCCTGCCATTAAAGCAAAATATCATCGGCAATTATCGTGTAACAATGAACGTCCGTATGGCCGGATGGGCCTCTAAAACCGTGCGCATTATTCCCGATGATGAATTACTCTCGATTAGTGTTAATGGTCAACCAGTATCATTGGCAGATTACTCTAAATCCGAATTACGTGATTATTCAAAAGGGATAAAAATAGCACTATATGACCTGAAACCTTTGGAGGATAACCAGATTGAGTTAATACTTGCCAATAACAGTAATCCAGCTGGCCTCGATGTACGCCCGGAAAGTACCGTTACTTACAAAGCAGCTGCGTTAATTTTTCTGGCTCTACTGATACTGATTTACGGGATTTCTCGTCATTTAAAACTATCAAAATCTCAATATGTTTGTTTAGCTCTTGGCTTGATTATCTGCTTGATATATCTCTCCAATACCGGGCCTGCCACCCGCACCTTCGATGTATACGAAGGCGGAGGGCATCGAGATTACATCGAGTATCTAATAAACCATCGAACGACACCACCACCGGGAGAAGGTTGGGAATACCACCAACCGCCACTGTATTACACGATTGCAGCCTTAAGTAAAACACTGCTAATTGGCTCAAAGATAAATAGTGATTCATGGGGACAATTGGTAGCCGTATGGTTCTGGACTATTTTCTTAATGGCATCGCTGGCAACCATCAGAATCTCAATACCAAAAAAAGGAGCTGCACTACTGATAGCTAGCGCAGCGATTTGCTTGTGGCCTGCGGGCGTTATTCATAGTATACGCATTGGTAATGATATCCCCCTATATGCTTTCTATGCGCTCGCCTTCTTTTATACTATTCGTTGGTGGCGCTCACGCAGAAATCACTTTCTCTTTTACGCAAGCCTGTGGGCTAGCATGGCATTATTGACAAAATCCAACGCATTAGCAGCGTGGGGGGTTATAGGCGTTTTGTTTATTGTTGACGCTTATCGCTTATGGACGCACAGAAGAACCCGTGCCAATCAGATTGGAAAAATTCGACGAACATTTTTTTTGCTTGCCGCAACCTTTTCCCTCACCGTTATCCTCAACCTTGGGGACAATATTTGGCATTATCTCGACGGCACCTCCAACGATTGGCTACTCTCCAACGTGAGTGACACTATCCATCCAGGATTGAAGGTTGGCAACGAGCCTGCTAACTATTTGATTTTCGATCTCGCTACCTTTTTGCAACACCCTTTTATCAGCTCCTGGGATGATAAGTTTGGTCGGCAGTATTTCTGGAATTTTGTCTGGAGATCGTCGTTAACCTCTGAATTTAGTTTTCAAGGAAATGCTTTAAATCTATGGGGGGTTTTAAATGGTATCTTTTTATTGATGACCTTGATTGGCATAATGTTTTACGCAGTACAAAAAGGCACTGTGATGGATTTAAAATCACGACGAATCGGGTTATACAGAAGTATCCCTTGGCTGGCAGCATTAATTCTTCCGTTTTTATTGTTGCTTGCCTACCGGATTAAGGTGCCGCTTTCATGCAATACCGACTTCCGCTATATCTATCCGGTGATCCTGCCTATCCTGTATTTCTCCACTAAAGTTTGGAGCGAGCCTGGTTTCCGTTTAACCAAGTTATTTGCACTGGGAACGCCATTAATCGCCCTCTCCACGCTACCATGGATTATCGTATTAGCCTTGCAGTAGATAATTTACTTTCAGAGGGATTCAATCAAATTGAATCCCTCTTGGCTCGTTGCCTGGCTTCCCATACCGCTACCCCATAATGCTCCCATTTACGCTGCTTCCATCGCCACCATTTAATCCAGGCACGCAGGGTTTCATCAACAATGGCGGCGATTAACAGGCCATACAAACCCATACCAAAAGTGATGGCTAAAAGGTAAGCCAAGGGCACTGAGAACAACCAGATAACTGAAATACTCGATAATGATGTAAAGGTTGCATCTCCGGTAGAACGCAATGCACTCCCGATAACGATATTGACTGTCCGGCCCGGTTCTGACAAAAACGCCAGAAAAAATGCCCAGGCGCCGATGGCGATAACCTCCGGGTCGTCAGTAAATATTCCCAGTACCTGCTGGTTAAAGACCCACCAGAATAACGCCAGCAAACCGGTACCCCACAGGGAAATTTTTAAACTTTTACGCAGCTGCAGGTCGGCGATGTCAAATTCTTTGCGTCCGATGCGCTGGGCAATAATGGCTTCCGTCGCCATGCTTAACGCAATCGAGATCATCAAACAAAACAGAAAGGTATTGTAGGTATATACCTTTAGCGTCAGTGCCAACACACTGACGTTGGCAGCGATCCAATTGAGCACCATCATATTGCCCTGGAATGACATAGGTTCCAGAATCGAAGGCGCGGCGATG
>CAMLRJ010000104.1 GCA_946482345.1 uncultured Cellvibrio sp. | reverse complement strand
CCTGTAGTTATCAGAGCCTTAGGCTCCGGTTGAAATAGGTTAAATCGCAGCACAGGATCATCTATGCACTACGAAAGGCGCGGCATTCTAAGGGAATGCAGTGTCTTTGTATAGACTTGGTATTAGTCCAACAAACTCATATCCGCATAAGGATTAACATCAGGCAGCTCAATCGCCTGTGCGAATCCCGGTAACTGTATGTGGCTATCATCCAGCTGAATTAATTTTTCATCTATCAAACCTTCACCGAAATGATAAATCGTTGAGAACTGCCCCCTAAGCGCGGCTTGATCATAGTTTGCTGCGTCAATACGCACTTGTTCGCGTCGGGTTTTGTACGCAGCCATTTCTGCAGCTCCGTAACGTTTGGCAAGCATCTGCTCAACTTTATGAGGTGCGATAACGCTGGCTGTCGCATTATTTCCACCAAAGCCTTTTGAGTTGATAAAAACCAAATCAATATCATTTGATTTACGAATCTGGTCTTTGTTGGAAATCTTCAATCGATCAGCAAAAACATCGTCAGCGACTTTATCAATAGTTTTGATGCCGGGAATTATCCCGTATTGAAATATGCCGAGGCTGTTAATTAACTGCTCACCGCTGGCAGCCGCCAACGAATGGCCAACGTAGGCTTTGATCGCCGCCACCGGCCAAGATTCTATGCCAAATACTTTCGCGACCTGGTCGAATATTTGCGATTCGGTCACACGATTTTGCGGCGTGCTGGAACCGTGCGCCTGAATCATTGAGTGATAACGAACGGAGTCTTCACCTAACAAAGCGCGCGCTGAAGCGACTGCTTTTGCCATAGTGATGTAGTTACCTGGACCAGGCGCAGAAATGGATTTTTTAAAGCCGTCCGCATTCACGAATACATCACCCACAGCTGCATGAATGTCGGCACCCAATTCAATCGCCAGAGCATCATCCATCAACACAATATATTGACTGGCTTCTGCCATAGTGAAACCGGCATTATCACCAAAAGGGCGGCTGGTTCGACGCGGATCAGCGACATCCGAATTATCCAGTTTTTTGAGTTTTTCTTCGCTGGCCAAAGCACCCATGGTGGAATAGCCATCGATTATTTCCTGCAATATTGGTGCTTCTGCATTACCGATAATCGCCACACGAATTTTGCCTGCGGCAATGTCGTCCACAGCTGCTTGCAAATTGTAGAGGAACGACGCACAAGCCCCCACCAAAGCACCTGTTTGCCCCACACTTCCCAGAATGTAAGCATTCACAAAGTCAGCCGGCATGGTATTCAAACCCAGCGGACACTGTTTGGCACTGACCCGATCTCCTTTTAATCTGGATTGCAATAAACCACCAAAACCATTCGCATCCATTTGGCTCATTACATTACTGGCATAAACTGCAACCTGATCCGGTCTGACTGAATCAATAACCTGCTGCCACTCAATACCTATTGAACGCACCGCATCAGAAGCGCCTATCACCGCCAACTGCAAAGCCCTGGGGTGATAGTGGGATGGATACAAAGATCCCGGATTAAAACCACTGGGCAATTGACCAGCCGACTTGACCGGTAACTCGCGATAACTATCAAACTTCACTTGTAAACCTGATGGTGCAACTACTCTGACCCTGTCTTCGTCAATATCTTCAATCAACCATGATTCAGGAACAGGTTCAGGTAAATCACGACGACGTATTTCAAAGGTTAATGGCGTATCACCCGTGCCTAAAGCTGCACTTTTTTGCCAAAAGGTAGCATCCACATCAAAGAAAGTTTTTTCGATTCGACGAATCAAGGTGCCTTGCAACACCTGCTCACCAAAACGGGATTCGATATCAGCAAGAGATAAAGCCGCACCCTGTTCATCACGATAAGCATCGGAATAAGTTACCAATCCCATCATCACCGCAAGTCCCGCCAAAGTTTCCTGGCGTTCTTTTGTCGGCAAACTTTCTATCACCATCCGACGATAAGCTTGATGACCGGACGCACGTCCAGCCGCACTAAAACCACCGAAACCAACAATAACAGGCAACGCTCTTGGAGTTAACGACATAGAAATTACAGCTCAAAGACAATTTGATGACAGTCTATGGGTATTCACAGCCAATTTCTTTTGTTTTTTAGCCAATTATTATTGTATTTTAGCCATATGTTTTAACAGATCGGGAAACTAATATGCTAAAAGTAGGTTTTTTACTCTGCGATAAGATGCTGGCGACCAGTGCAACCCTGCCAATGGAAATGCTATTGGCAGCACAAAGTGTGGCAAACCGGCAGCACAAGTCGCAACAGCCACTTCTACAGATCAACACACTGGCAACACAACTCACTCCCATCAAAACACAAACGGGCATATCACTTGTCGCAGACAAACACATAAACCAAATGCCACATTTGGATCTGCTCTATTTACCCGGGCTTTGGCGTAATCCGCGCCCTACAATTCAGAACAATCGTGAAGTCATTACATGGCTACAAAATTTGCACCAAACCGGAACATCAATCAGTGCTGTTGGTACAGGAGTGTGCTTTTTAGCAGAAGCGGGATTACTGGATGGAAAAGTAGCAACTACACATTGGTATTACTTTGAACAATTCAAAAAATATTACCCTGCCATACAACTCAAACACGAATATTTTATTACGCAAGCAAAAAATATTTACTGCGCAGCCAGTGTAAATTCATTAGCAGATTTGACTGTGCATTTCATCAGTCAATTTTTTTCCACACAAATTGCACAGCATGTTGAAAAGCATTTTTCACATGAAATTAGAAAATCTTATGACAAAAGTGCTTATTTTGATCGATTACAAAAACCACACCCGGACGAGACTGTTATTCAAATTCAAAACTGGATGGAATCTTATTACTATCAAACAATAAATTTTTCAGAATTGGCAAAACAATTTGACTTGAGCATACGCAGTTTAAATCGACGATTTAAAAATGCACTGGATCAAACACCCAATGATTATTTGCAAAAAATTCGTATTAACGCAGCCCGTGATTTGTTACAAAACACCAACCTCGCGATTAACGAAATAGCCGATCAAATAGGCTGCCCCGACTCCAGCTATTTCACCAGTCTTTTTAAAAAACATTTGCACACAACACCAATGGCTTATCGAAAAACTGTCAGAGCAAAATTATTCCAACCACAGATATGAAAATGCCCGGATAACCGGGCATTCGTAAATCCCGTACTAAAACAGCTATCAAGCAGCTTGCGCATCATTCTTATGCGACAGCACATTCACTGAAGAATTCACAGTAATTGGAATATTTCGAGGCTTCAGTGATTCCGGAATAATTCGCTGCAAATCAATATGCAACAAACCATTGTGATAGTTAGCACTTTGCACCTGAACATGATCAGCCAACTGGAATTTACGCTCAAAACTTCGTGCAGCTATACCATGGTACAAATAAGTTTTTTCTTGCGCGTCACCAGGTTTATTGGCAGAAACTGTCAGCAGATTTTGATTGACTTCTATAGAAATTTCGGACGCATCAAAACCGGCAACAGCCATAGTAATTCGATATTTATCTTCACCAGTTAATTCAATATTGTATGGTGGATAAGCGGGTTGATTTTGTTCAGTACGGGATAAACTATCCAACAAACTTGCCATACGATCAAAACCAATTGCAGAACGATAAAAAGGAGAAAAATCAAAATTACGCATATCAATATCCTCATAGGGAGCAATATTTAAATACCATGTTTATGGCACCTGTTAATGAGCCTCATTGAGCACTCAGAGGAGATATGTTGGCAAAGAAAAATAATTCAAGGGGATTGGTAACAAGATTTTATTACTTAAAGTGACAGGTCAATCTTCAAGCAAAACACATGGCGCACAAATAAGAATTTTTTATAATTAAAAACAATATTTAGACAGCAGTCTGCAAAACCCAGGCCTATATTCAAATAAACCTGAAGGATCAAATGATTAAGAAAAACATTAGTTCCAGTTAGCACATTAAATTCTAAATAGAGAGCAAAAAGATATTAACGATGCAAAATAACTTCTTGAAATTTTATTTGGGCGTAGCAATATAGACACTGAGCTTTGGAACTATTCGAATGAAAAATTGCCTAGAATAAATGCCAACTCAAGACAATTGATACTAAGGAGTCTTATGATGAAACCTGCTGTAGACGTTGTATACCGTGATCTGGATTCTTCTGCTGCACTTAACGAGATTATCGCCAAGAAACTGGCAAAACTGAGCCGTTACTCAGACCAAATACTTAGAAGCCGCGTCGTTCTTGACGCCCCTCACAACCACAAGCACAAAGGTAAACAATACAGAGCCTCTATCGAACTGGATATAAAGGGACATCCGTTCGCCGTAACTCAGGATGACGAATCTATTCATATCGCTGTTAGGGACGCGTTCTATACCGCAGAACGTAAAGTGAAGGAACTGACATCTCGGCAACGCAGCATGCGTTAGCTGGCCCCAAAATCGGAGCAATCCGATTTTATTTCCCCCAAATAAAAGCCGGGCTTCCCCCGGCTTATTTTTTGCGCAATCACCAAGATGATTACTGACGGATTTTTTCGGCGACTTTTTGCATCAATCGGTTCATGTTACCTAAAGACATCAAATGAGCGTAGATCAACTCAAGCCCATCCTTTTTAAATAGATCCAAAATATTTTCGTCGCCCAAAGCCTTTAATTTCTCCTTACTCACAACATAAAACCCTCGCAGATTAATGTTGGCGCCCGATTCACCACCTACTGTGATGTTTGCAGACATAGGTTCAAGAAGATCAAGCTCGTGTAAACGACGACAGAAAACACTCACAACATCCGAACGGTATTGGTAATCCGTAACAAACGCTATGACATCCTTCAAATACTGTGTTTGCTCACCTTGCTCAGTAAATAGCTTCTGCCCTTTGGTGCCGTCTTTGATAACAGCGGGGCTGTCAACATCTATCCCCACCAACATGTTGTCCCCTTGACCAGCACCTACCATAAAGGGATAGCGACGAATGAACCCTGGAACATAGCGAGTTGACATACGACCATCGTCACCAATCAATAAATTTTCGCCTTCTCGCAATCCCATTATTGCCAGCGGCATATATTCACCATCCTTATCCTTCACTTTCGAAAACACAACAGGGAATTCCTGTGCGGCCGGGATAACTTCCGTAGCCACCAAAGGTGCAGATATAAGTGAAGATGCAAACTGGTACCCCTCAACAGAGACGGACCAATTACGATGAGCGTCCGAAGATAAAGGCTGGATATTGTCGTAAATCATGAGTTGTTTAGCCACAAAAAGACCTCTCGTATTAATGACTACATCCAGGCAAACCGGATGTAAAACAGGAAGACTCACAAAAGGAATTCAAGCTGGATCCATATGCAAGTTATTATTTTTTGGTCGGAACGGCGGGATTTGAACCCACGACCCCCACACCCCCAGTATGGTGCGCTACCTGGCTGCGCTACGCTCCGATATTCAGCTATGTGACTGAAAGGACGGGCATAATACCCGAAAAAATCGCCTTTGCAAGCAAACATTCAACTGTGTTATTGCAGGATTTTCTAGCGGAAAAACCTTTAAAAATTATCAATAATTTTTAAAGGTAGATTGAGCTATCGACTGGAAAGTAATTTAAGCAGTTGTTCAAGTTCACTGATCATTTGACCAACAAGTTGATTCAATTTTGAATCATTGGTTGTTGAATCAGACTCACTGGTCATCTGTAATCTCGCACCACCAATAGTGAAGCCCTGATCATAAAGCAAGCTTCGAATCTGGCGAATGGTGAGCACATCCTGACGCTGATAGTAACGACGGTTGCCCCGGCGTTTGACAGGTTTGAGCTGAGGAAATTCTTGTTCCCAATAACGCAAAACATGCGGTTTTACAGCACACAACTCACTCACTTCACCAATAGTAAAGTAACGCTTGCCGGGGATGACAGGAAGTTCGTCGTTATGACTGGGTTCCAACATACTCTTCTACTCTTGCCTTAAGTTTCTGACCTGGTTTGAAGGTAACAACTCTGCGCGCACTGATAGGAATCTCTTCTCCTGTCTTGGGATTTCGCCCAGGACGCTGGCTTTTGTCGCGCAATTCAAAATTACCAAAGCCGGATAATTTCACTGCCTCATTATTTTCAAGAGCAAAACGAATCTCTTCAAAAAACAATTCCACCAGTTCTTTGGCTTCTCGCTTGTTTAATCCGAGTTCCTCAAATAACTTTTCGGCAAGGTCGGCTTTGGTGAGAGCACCATCAGTCATAGTTATTATCCCTAGCGAAGGCTAGCTGAATACTTCTCCTGCAGATGTTGGACTACTGCATCCACAGAAGCATTAATTTCGTCTTCCGTAAGAGTGCGCGAAGGATGCTGAAAGGTCAAGCCTATCGCCACACTTTTTCTTTGTGGATCAATGCCTTTGCCCATATATACGTCAAAGACCTTTAAGTCTGTGACGTAATCACCTGCTTTGAATTTGACTGACTCCAGTAGTTGATCTACAGGCAATTGCTTGTCCAATAACAAGGCCAAATCCCTTCGAACTTCCGGAAATTTGGACATGCTGGAGAAGCTTGGCACAGATGCCCTGGTGAGAAGATCCAGAGTTACTTCAAATAAATAGACCTTTCCAGGGATGTCCAAAGATTGTTGCAAGCCGGGATGCAATGCCCCTGCATAACCCAGAAACTTACCTTCCAGATAAATAGCTGCCGTCTGACCAGGATGCAACGCATCATGCGTGGCAGATCCAAAGCGATACCCTAAACCGGTTAAACCTAAAAGCGATTCCAAATCGCCCTTAAGATCATAGAAATCGACCTCATCCTTGGGATTTGCCCATGATTCAGGAAAGCGGCTGCCATAAATCAACCCTGCCAAACAAGGCTCCTGAACCAATCCCTTCGCGGATGGAACAAAACGCAAACCTGTTTCAAACAAACGCAGACGTTCCTGTTGGCGATTCAAATTATTACGTAGCACGCTAACCAACCCCGGAAGCAAGCTGGTACGCATAGCGGCCAAATCTGCACTGATAGGATTACGCAAAACCACAGGTTCTGTCTTGGGGTCAAACAAAGCTGAAAGTTTGGGTTCGATAAAACTGAAAGTAATTGCCTCCTGATAACCGCGGGCAATCAATTGATCTCTCAAAGTAGAAACCGATAAGTCCGCTTCAGGATGCTCCGCAATTTGAATGGGTGTCGCGAGTACGCGAGTTGGCAAACGGTTGTAACCATAAACTCTCGCCAGTTCCTCAAGCAAATCGGCTTCAATTGAAATATCGAAACGATAACTGGGCACATTAAAGACCCAAGCTTCATTATCCTGTGATACCAATACCAATCCAAGACGAGTCATTATGTCCACAACCTGCGCATCATCAATGACCAAGCTTAGGCCGCTAAGGATACGCGCTTTCCGTAAAGTCACTTGTCGTGTTTGGGGCAGATATTCATTGACTACCTCAATCACAGGGCCCGCTTCGCCGCCCACTATCGACAACAACAATTCCGTTGCACGCTCCATGGCTTCACGTTGCAAATTGTAATCGACACCGCGCTCAAAACGATGTGAAGAATCAGTATGTAATCCATAAGAACGTGCACGCCCGGCGATTGCCAGAGGATTAAAAAATGCACTCTCCAGAAAAATATTGTTTGTTTCCGAACTCACCGCACTGGATTTACCCCCCATCACACCAGCCATCGCCAAAGGGCCACTTTGATCGGCGATCACCAAGGTATCAGCATTGAGTTTTATTTCCTGTCCATCAAGTAACAATATTTTTTCATCCTGTTTTGCCAAACGAACATCAATACCGCCTGACAATTTATTAAGATCAAACGCATGCATGGGTTGACCCAGTTCGATCAACACATAATTAGTCACATCAACAACTGCATCAATACTACGCAACCCCGAACGAATTAATTTATCTTGCAACCATGCAGGGCTTGGACGGGAAATATCAATATTGCGAATCACACGCCCAACATAACGACTACATGCAGATGCAGCCGAAAGCTTCACCGGAAATGTATCAGGAATTTTTGGTGTAACTGAATTGATAACCGGCGCTTTAACCGCGATTCGATTTAATACACCCACTTCACGTGCAACACCCTTTACACTCAAACAATCGCTGCGATTAGGCGTTAAATCCACTTCCAATAATTTATCGTCGAGATTTAAATATTCACGAATATTTTTGCCTACAGGTGCATCGGAGGCCAATTCCCATAAACCGGAATCATCATCACCGGCTTTTAACTCAGTTTGCCCACACAACATACCGAAGGATTCAACACCACGTAATTTGGCTTTTTTAATTTGCCATTTTTCATCTGTTTCAGCGGCGCCAGGCAATTCTGCACCAATAGTTGCAAAAGGAATTTTGATTCCAACACGCGCGTTAGCAGCACCACAAACAACTTGAGTGGGACCATCAGGTAACCCGGCAACTTTTGTGACGCGTAATTTATCGGCATCCGGATGTTGTTCACATGCAACGATTTCACCCACAATCACACCGGAAAAATCACCTGCGATTGATTCCACTGCATCAATTTCAAGACCTGCCATAGTCAGTTGCGCAACCAACTCATCGGTAGTGATGGAAGGATTGACCCATTCACGCAACCAGGATTCACTTATTTTCATATTTCATCTATTCCGTAGGTTGAGGTGCAAACCCCAACAACATTTTTCAATCGAGATCTCATGTTGGGGTTTGTACCCCAACCTACAAATTTCAAATCAAAATTGTTTTAAAAATCTTAAATCATTTTCAAAAAATAATCGCAGATCATTTACGCCATAACGCAACATCGCGAGGCGCTCAACGCCCATACCGAATGCAAAACCTGTATAGGTTTCCGGATCAACACCGCTGGATTTAAATACTTCCGGATGCACCATGCCACAACCCCCCACTTCCAACCATCCTGAGCTTTTACACATACGGCACCCCTTACCGCGACATTGCGTACATTGAATATCCATTTCAGCAGAGGGCTCAGTGAACGGGAAATAAGATGGG
>CAMLRJ010000103.1 GCA_946482345.1 uncultured Cellvibrio sp. | reverse complement strand
GTTTTCATTGCGTCGCTTTTGATTTTAGTGCTTGTATCTGTCTTGTCTGCAATAGTTGTATATTTAACTTATAACTTTTTAAAAAATAATTTAAATATCTCTGGAGATGCAACGTTTTTATTTCTGGTCCCTATAAGCGTGTTTGTAATAGGTGTTTACAACATACTCAACTATTGGGCAATAAGAGCGAAGAAATTTCCAAGTGTCGCCAGTGCAAAGATAAAGCAAGCAAGTGTAACGGTTCTTTTTCAAGCTTTAGCCTATAAATATGGAAATATGGGGCTGGTATTGGGGCATCCTATTGGTCAGGGAGCTGGGGTAATATCATTAGGCAAATCCATTTACTCCGATATTAAAAAATGTAATATCCGCATGAGCAGAATTTGGTGGGTATTGCGTAGGTATAAAAAATTTCCGATGGTTTCAACTTGGGGAGCATTATTCAATACTGTAGGTATGCAGCTGCCGCCGGTATTATTCGCTGCATTGTTCAACCCTGCGGTTGTAGGAATCTATGCATTAACCCATAGAGTTTTGGCGTTGCCAATGTCTATTATTGGGAATGCAGTTGCTGATGTATTTTTGTCGGATGCTGCCAAAGCACATAGGGAACAGCGGGTTAGTAAATTGGTTTCAAATGTCCAGAAAAATTTGTCGGCTATTGCCATGCCCCCAATGTTTATTTTATTGCTTACAGGGCCGGAATTATTTTCTGCAATATTTGGAAGCAGATGGGAGCAGGCTGGTGAGTTTGCTCAATGGATGGTGCCTTGGCTATATGTGGTGTTTATCACATCTCCAACAAGTGTTCTTTTGGAAGTGTTTGAAAAACAGCACTTGGCAGTAGTTTTTCAAATCGTTTTGTTGGTGGTCCGTATTTCATCTATATATTGTGGCGCCACATATGGAGATGTTTACTTTACTGTAGCCTTATTTTCAATTACTAGCATGATTTGCTGGATAGTTTTAATGATCGTTATAAATTATTTATGTAGCAATAGATTGAGTGATCTGTTTAAACAATTTATATCGGATTTATTTGTTTCTATCTTGATTTGTTCCCCAATTATTATTGGATTCTTCGTTGAAATAAATTTTGTATTTGAATTTGCTTTTGTAATTTCAATATTACTAGTTCTTCTCCGCTATTTTCATTTATATAAAAACAGGGTAACGATATGATCGCTCTTGTATCTCGTTATTTTTGTAATGGATGGTCATCTTCGTCTGTTGCCGATAAATTAATACATGTTCGGGGCGCCCCGTTCTATAATAAAGAAATCGCCTCACCAGAGATGTTTCTTGACCAAAATATTGCAAATCTTCAAGGTTTTTTTTCGTTTGTTATCGAAGACGGTAGTGTCGTAAATGCTGGGGTAGATAGAATTCGATCCATGCCCCTTTTTTATGCGATACAGGAAAATAAATTATGGCTATCTGATAGTGCAGAATGGATCAAAGAGGAGCTGTTGTGTCAAAGCATGGATCCGATTGCACAGGACGAGTTTCTCCTCACCGGGTATGTTACAGGCGACGATACGCTGTATGCGCCTATCAAACAAATTTTGGCTGGTGAAACTGTTACTTTTAGTTTTAATAATGACCATATAGATGTTGAAAGGAACCGTTACTTTCAATTTATTCATTATGAACCCAGGGAATACAATATCGAAACTTTGCAACAGAAATTACAAAATGCTTTTGAGAGTGTGATTGACAGACTGATCGCTTATGCGAATGGTCGGCAGATTGTTATTCCATTAAGTGGGGGATACGATTCGCGCTTGATTGCTGCAATGCTCAAGAGAAAAAACTATCCCAATTTATTGTGCTTTACTTATGGCCGAATCAATAATAAAGAAGCGAACTTCAGCCGAATGGTGGCAGAATCTCTCGGGCTTAAATGGCTTATGGTAGAGTATAGTGAAGAGCTTTGGAAAGAGCATTGGAATGGAGTGTGTGCAAATAAATATCAAGCATATGCTGCGAATTGTACGAGTTTACCTCATATACAAGATTGGCTAGCAGTTAAGTTACTTAAAAATAAAAATCTTGTAGAAAATAATTGCATTTTTGTTCCGGGGCACTCTGGTGATTTTGTTGCAGGTAGCCACATACCTGATTGGATATTTCAAGACAAAAAAGGTTCGGAAAGTGATCTTTTAGAGTCAGTTTTCCAAGACCATTACACTAATGTCCCAATTAAGATGGTGCAGAATATTGATAAGGATATCTTGTTCAATCGCGTCAAAAATCGAATATCAATTGATATTGAAGACTCCAAAGTGTCACTGGCCAATGCTTATGAATTGTGGGACTGGCAGGAAAGACAAGCCAAGTATATTGCCAATTCTGTTCGTGTTTATGAATTTTTTGATTATGAGTGGTGGATGCCCCTTTGGGATAAGGAGTTCTTTGAGTTTTGGACGGATGTTCCATTAGATCTCAGGAGGGGACGAATTTGGTTTAAGGATTGGATACAAAAATTTTACATGGAATGTGTCGATCATATACATATTCATATGTGTCCTAATAGTAATGGAGCGGAGCGAGGACTACTACTTGCATCCATAAAAAATATGGCTAGAAAAGTGCTTCCTCTTGATCTTTATATAAAGACAAGAAATTTATTTATAAATGATTTAAAGAAAGAGGACCCAATGTACTTCAACTCCCTAATAAATAGAAATGCGTTTAATTATTATTTGAAGCATAGGTACAACATTATTGGTGTCTATACGGATTTATACTTAAAAAAATCATGGGCGGTTAGATGACAAACGTGCGGTTAAGCAAGAATTAAAGTCGCTCTTACAGATATTTTAATTTTGTCATGAAGCTTTTTAGGGCTCATATTGCTGCATATTAAAAAGTTTATTATATGAGAGGTTTTGCATAACAGGTATGACTTATATCGATGGATTGCAAGCAGTTGTTATACCAAGAGTGATTGCAAAAAATGATTCATAACAGAAAAGCGCCCTAGATTCATAATGTGTTTGGAAAAATTTTATTTTTGTAATGGTGAATATATGTGTGGAATTTTTGGATGTGTTTCTAAAGAAACCGTTGATAAAAAATCGTTAAAGACATTAGTTGAATATTCGCAGCAGCGTGGAAGGGATTCAAGTGGTTTAATTTTTTATAAAGACTCTGGATACAATGTTGATCGCGCTGATTTCAATATAGAGAAATTGCTTAAATATTCCAAACCATATGATAGCGGTGTGGTTGTGGGGCATAGTCGTTTAGTGACGAATGGTATGGCTGACAATCAACCTGTGGTTAGGGGTGATGTTTGCGTTATCCATAATGGCATTGTGGTCAATGATGCAGATGTTTGGCAGAAAACTGGGTTTGAGAAAAGGCTGGAAATTGATACAGAAGTAATCGCCGCTATCACAGAAAATCATATTTTAAACAATCGTCCACTTAATAATTTGCCTGATGCTATTTATTCTTTGTGTAAGGGTGTGATTGCTTGCGCATTATTACTTCCGAAATTAGGCAAGCTTTTACTTTTTTCAAATAACGGCAGTTTATACCTGGGCGAAGCAGAGCAAAATATATATTTTTCATCTGAAAAGTTCCCTTTAACACAAATACAATGTGGCAATATCAAACAAGTAAGAGACTTGGTTATTATTGACATTCCCGTGGCGGCTCGTGATCTTAAAATAAATAATATTGCATCTGTCCGCACCAATCTCATTCCAAAATTGAATCTTTCGAGCAGTGAAGAGTCGCTGCTGCAACATCCATTGCCTGTGTTGAAAAGATGTACGCGTTGTGTTTTACCGGAAACAATGCCCTATATTAGATTTGATATTGATGGGGTTTGTAACTATTGCAAAAACTATAAACTTAGAAACAATCCGAAGCCTAAAGAAGAATTATTCAAACTGGTTGAGCCTTATCGTAGATCGGGTAGTGATGATTGCGTTGTGCCTTTTTCTGGTGGTCGAGACAGTTGTTATGGGCTTCATTTAATTGTAAATGAACTTAAGATGAAGCCTATAACCTACACATATGACTGGGGTATGGTGACTGACTTGGGGCGCAGAAATATTAGTCGTATGTGTGCCGAGTTAGGTGTTGAAAATATTATTGTCGCTGCTGATATTGAAAAGAAGCGCCGTAATATTGCCATGAATCTTACTGCCTGGCTTAAATCCCCTCACTTGGGAATGATTAGTATTCTTACGGCTGGCGATAAACATTTTTTCAGGCATGTTGAGACTGTTAAGAAACAAACTGGAATTAATCTTAATCTCTGGGGAGTTAATCCACTGGAGGTTACTCACTTCAAAGCCGGATTTTTAGGGGTTCCGCCTGATTTCGAAGAGAAGCGTGTTTATATGCATGGATGGACCAAACAATTGAATTATCAAAAGCTAAGACTTAAAGCCATGCTTAAAAGTCCTGGATATTTTAATTCTTCTTTGTGGGATACGCTTTCAGGTGAGTATTACCGAAGTTTTACTGACAAAAAGGATTATTATCATATTTTTGATTATTGGCGTTGGGATGAAAAAACAATTGACGATACGTTAATCAACCAATATGGCTGGGAGACTGCAGTAGATACAAATACCACATGGCGCATTGGTGACGGTACAGCGGCATTTTATAATTACATTTATTATGTGGTCGCCGGTTTTACGGAGCACGACACGTTTAGAAGCAATCAAATTCGGGAAGGGCAAATAACCAGAGATGAAGCGCTGAAACTAGTTGAGGACGAGAACAGGCCTCGTTATCCCAATATTCGCTGGTATCTTGATGCCGTCGGAATAGATTTTGGAGATGCTATTCGCGTGATCAATCAAATACCCAAGTTATATAATTTTAGTTAGTTTTGTTCGTTAGCTGGAAAGGCATTGGAAAAATATGAAAGTATTACACTCGGCGGCTCTTTTGAGTCCACCTTCAGGCATTTTGAATCAAATGCGCTGGGAGCAGCAGGTTGCTGATGAGGCTGGTATTGATTGGCAGGTGAAGATGTTTTGCCCTTCTGGCTCTGTTAATTCAGAAAAAATCATTCAAGAATCGACGACGGTTAGCTTTGAAAAAATCAAAAGCAAGTTTGGAAAGGCTTGGGCATGGTTAAAATTGCGCTGGGAATATCATCGTTGGCTGAGAAGCCAGGAGAATGATGTTGATGTGTTTTTACTTCGATATTATGTACACGACCCATTTCAGTTACTCTTTATAAGGCGATGCAAAAAGCCGGTTTACCTAGTTCATCATACTTTAGAGGGGCCGGAGCTTGCTATGTCGGGTGGCTTGAAGGATAGGCTGAGATCAGCTTTCGATAATATAATTGCAAACCCTTGTATAAAGGCTGCTTCTGGTATCGTTGGGGTAACCAATGAAATTATCGAATATGAAAACGCCCGAGCTAAAGTCAAAAAGCAATCATTCTTATATCCGAATGGTATTGTTTTTACTAGTAATGAAATAGCTGAAGATCACAGGACTGAAACTCCCGAGATATTATTTGTGGCAAGTTATTTCGCTTCGTGGCATGGACTCGATTTGTTATTGGACGAAATGAAAAAAAATAATTCACATTTCGTATTGCATGTGGTCGGCGATGTTTTTGATGAGGATATTCGCTCAGCAAAACATGATCCGCGTGTGATTATCCACGGAAGAAAAAGTCATGCCGAAATAAAACAATTGGCTGCAAAATGTTGGGGTGGAGTATCCTGCTTTGGATTGCATAGGGTAAAAATGAAAGAGGCTTGTACATTGAAAGTGAGGGAATATTTAATGCTGGGATTACCAGTATATGCGGGCTACACAGAGGTTCTTCCTGATAGTTTTCCATTTTTCAAGCGTGGAGAAGTGGTGATTACCGATATGCTAGATTTTTTCAATCAGCATCGCCATTTGCGTAGAAAGGAAATTTCTGAGAAATCAAAAGAGTATATCGACAAAAATCAATTATTACGTTTGCTTTACAGTGACTTAGCATCCATTCATGGTTAGCTTTGAATTTCTAACATTATTATTGTTAACGGTTCCTTTCCTATTTCTTCCATTCCTCTTTAAGGGTACCTTGTTGGAATTAAGCTTTAGGAAAGGGCTCGTATATCCATTAATTTTCTACAAAACATTGGTTTTTGTTATTCCAGCCTATTTGATTGTTCAATACTATGGGGTTGATGCATTTCCACTGACTTTTATTATTGCTCAGGATGATATTACCTTTTCGGTTGGACTGTGGATTATCTACTCATTGTATGTATTTTTTCTTTTTGTTTTTTTGTCGCTAAAATTGGTGCCTTCAAAAATCGGTAATTTGTCTATTGGTTATTTTAATTACAAAGAGAAAGTTTTCGTATTCTCCATTTTTGTTACAGGCATCAGTATCTTTTTTGTAGGGTTCTTATTCCTCGGACATAAACATGCATTCATCCACTCCTTATTGACTGGTGAGCCACTAATTAGAGTAAGGCTTGATAACTCATATTTTTCGTCTTTACCGAGTCAGATTACTTATATATTCAGCGTTTCTTCATGGGTATTGGCAATTTATTCCGGCAGATGTTCATTCAAAGGATCTATCCTATCTGCTGTGTTCTATTTATTAAGTGCGATGTTTTTTGCCTCAATTGGTGGAGACAAGGCACCTCTGATAGAGGTGTTTTTCCTCTTCTTTTTGGGCAGAGCTACAACGAAGCCGGTATTGTTGTCATCTCCAGGATTGCTTTTTTATGGACTCTTTGGGGTTACACTCACCTTATTTTTACTATTTTTTGTAGTTAGAATTCAAATGCCCGAACTAACTCTAGATAGTTATTTAATTTATCTTGCAGATCGAGCGGGTGTCGGGCAGATGGCAGGAACTTATGAATCATTCGCTATTGGAGGGCTAGAAGGAAATTTCTTTTGGCATATGGTTCCGTTTGCTAGTCTGCTTATTGATTATCCTATATATGATAAAGAGCTGATGGTTTTTGTCGAAAATGTTGATCATACCAATATGGGGGTCAAGAACTCACTTTTTATATCGGAGGCATTTGGAATAGGGGGTTATGGACTATTAATATTTTCTCCGATCATAGTTGGTTTTTCTTATGTTTTGGCCTTTGTTATTTTTTATAAATGGCTAGCTCTGCTTTATGAACGAAATAATGCATTGATTTATGTTATGCCTATTTCTTTGTTGTCAATGAACATTACGGGAGGGTTTTCATCTTTTCCACTATTAAAAGGATGTATTCTAAATATGATTCTAATTACCTTATTCTATCCATGTTATTTTCTGGTTAGGCTGATATTTAAATGTATACAGGATAGACATCAGCCAAATGCTAATCATAAACTTTAATCGGAACTATTATATTCTAAAGATGAACACGCCCTTCTATAAAATTTTAATTTTTAACCTCAACTTTAGGCTCGCGCTGAGCGGAAAAATGAAATGAAGATTGCCCATGTCATCACCCGATCCGATGAAATAGGAGGGGCACAAGTACATATTAAAGACTTGACCAAAGCGCTGGAAAAGTTAGGTCATGAAAATATTGTAATTGCTGGAGGGAGTGGAATTTTTTTTGATGCGCTTTCCAGCATAAATATAAAACACATTTCACTTCAACATTTAGTCCGCCCAATCAGTTTGGTATCTGATATAAAAGCAGTTTTCGAACTTAAGAACACGCTAAAAGAAATAAACCCTGACATTGTTACTATTCACTCTTTTAAAGCGGGACTTATTGCAAGACTTGCATGCCTCCTTCTGAAAAAAAAGTGCATTTTTACTGCGCACGGTTGGTCTTTTATAAGATGCGCTAGCCCTCTAATGAAATTTATTTATATTCTTATCGAGAAAAGCTTATCGCTAGTGTCCTTTAAAGTAATCACGGTATGCAATGATGATAAGTACTTCGCCTTAGAAAGGCGGATCGCTACAAGCCAAAAATTGGCAATGATTTACAATGGCACTCCTGACATCGAAGAATCGTTTATCGCAAAACATGAAAATGCAGCACCTAAAATAATAATGGTCGCTAGATTTGACTGGCCAAAGGACCATATGATTTTAGTTAATGCATTAGCTGAACTGAGAGATTTGCCTTGGTACTTAGATTTTGTTGGTGATGGCCCATACATAGATGAGATAAAGAGTAAAGTAAAAGAGTCCGAGCTAAGTGATCGAATAAATTTTCTGGGGAGAAGAGAGGATATAGCCGAGCTTCTTTGTCAATCTGACATATTCGTATTAACGAGTCACGCAGAAGGATTTCCAATTAGCATTATCGAAGCAATGAGGGCTTCGCTTCCAGTGGTTGCTACCAATATCGGTGGGATAGCTGAGGCAGTTATTGATGGAGAGACCGGTTTTGTTGTTGCCGATAACAATCTGGATGAATTAAAAAGTAAGTTGCTAACGCTAATAAGTAGTAAAGAAATCGTCGCCAGCATGGGAGCCCTTGCTAGAGAGCGATACCTGAAATTTTTTACCTGCACAAAAATGGTGGATGAAACTTTAGCCATATATAAAGAGACCATCTCGTCCCGCTAACCGAAGGTATCGAAAATGTCTACATGCTATAGAAATATTATTGTTACTGGCGCTAGCGGATTTGTAGGACGACGAGTTATTGCCGAGATGCTTGGAAGCAACACTAACGCTAATATTTACGCCTTGGTGAGAAAGCCAACTTTTTTTGATAGTAATATCAGAGAAATTACTATTACTGATATCAACGATACTGAATGGATCAAAAATTTTAATGAACAAATTGATTGCATAATTCATATTGCGGGCGCGGCTCATAACAAAATGGATAAAAATGAGCCCGATCCATTAAACTATTTTCGTAGAGTAAACACTCTTGCTACAAAAAAAATAGCCAATGAAGCTGCTGAAAAGGGAGCCAAAAGATTCATTTTTATTAGCTCAATCGGGGTTCTTGGGACAACAACAAATGAGCCATTTTCTGATGAAACTCCCGAGAACCCGATAAGTGATTATGCAATATCAAAATATGAAGCGGAACTTGAAATTAAAAAAGCGTGTGAGAACCGAAACTCCAATATGGAATTCGTAATTATTCGAC
>CAMLRJ010000102.1 GCA_946482345.1 uncultured Cellvibrio sp. | reverse complement strand
GAAAATAATAATCAATAAAAACAATCACTTTGTTTATCCCGCCACTCATAAATCTGAATTACGACGACAAATTTTTAGTCGATACATTATTTTGGATTAATAAAAATTTCATTAAACGAGTTCATTCTCGAATTGAGCCAAACGAAATTTAATTTCAGGCTCAGTTTTTGCTGGTCATTTTGTTGTTAAAAAACCATCAGGATGATTAGGCGCCGGTTTTGGTTTGTTTGTTGTCTTAACCTTGAGGGATTCATCATGTGCGAAAAATTATTGCTTAATGTTTTTATCGCGGTATTTATTTTTTTATCCAATGTTGCAGTAGCGGTTCAATGTAATCTGCAAATAAGCAGCCAATGGAATACGGGCTATACCCTGGCGATTCAAGTCACCAACAATACGGATCAACCTGTAACTGAGTGGCAGGTAAAAATTAATTTTGCGGCACCGCCAATAATTGAAAATAGTTGGGGCACTGAAATGTTAATTCAAGGCAATGGTATTCAAGCTAACAATATGAGTTGGAATGGCAGCCTTGCTTCCGGGCAAACTGCCAGCTTTGGAATTTTGGGAAAGCATAATAATGATTTTGTGCTGCCCAGCTGCGTTGATGCAACTATGGAACCTGAGATCGAACTGATCACAGACCGCAGTTTGTTTGTGCATGACAAAGCAACATTGGATGCTGCGGATTTCAGTTTGAATGCAGTATTGAATCAGTTAGCTACACAATTTAATCAGCGGAATTTACAAAACCCTACCAATGCGAGTGAAATTTTTGCGCGCTTTTGGGATACACAAAACGAACCACCGGGATTGGTTGTGGGCGGTGATAAATGCACAGGCAGTTTGAACGGGTTTCCATTGGAATGCCGTCCTGCAGAGGGCATACAGGCAAGCGACCCGGAGAGATTTATCAATAGTTATATTCCGATTGCGTTGGTGAATCGATTTGATTTGCGCGACAAAGAAAATTTTAATAATTGTGGCGAATACAGGATTGTCTATGCACTTAAACAAGCGGGAGTTTTCGGTCGCAATTTTATTATTTTCGAAGCGCAATTACCCAATCCAACACCGGGGCAAGCAGCGGGTTGCATGGCTTACGCAAATTTCTGGTCTGGACTAAGCCTTGAAGAAAATTCACAAATACGTGCGCAGGCCTTGCATCGTTTTTATTTTGAAGGATTGGTTGAGTCAGGAATTCCTGCGGTGGTTGATATTGATCATTATGCTGCCGGGCAAATCAGAACCAATCAATTTTTGGATTTCAGTTGGAATCTGAAGGAATTCAAAACGGAAATCAATTCACAGGGGTTGAGTGTGATCGCACCGGTTACAGTGAAAAGTAATCCGGTTGCCGATTTGTTTAATGCCAGTCGTAATGATGCACAGGCGCTGGCATTTCAATCGGAATTTATTGTGAATCTGGATTCCTTGCTGATTGATTTCGATCATTTTTCGTTGACTAACAGCGATCAGCATAATAATGGGCAAAGCCATGCCAGTGGCCCCTTAACACGTGAAAATTTTTATGCGATTCCTGTGTTCGCAGCATCAGAAACAAATTTTCGTCGTGCACTCGATGACAAGTTGGCACAAGTTAATTCACCACTGACGGCAGAGCAGGTGATTAACCGTGCAACAGCGATGACTTGCGCGGGTTGCCATGAGCCTTTTCAATTTGGATTAACCAGAGCCAACGCTATTGGCCCGGGTGAGTCATGGCCTAATTCGACAGGTTTCACCCATGTCAGTGAATTTCTGGATGCAGAAAATAAATTTATTATTTCAAATGCGTTGAAAGATGTTTTTTTACCCGTGAGATTGCGTGAGCTTGAGCGTTATTTGCAAGAATTCAGCGGCATTCAGTCTGTCAGCTCACTCAGGTTTTCACCTTTACTCAACGCGAATAAAAAAACCAATAGCAAGCGTTCAGGATAATCGATGTTGGTCTTTGGCACCTGTAACTTGACGAGCACCCCCGCATCGGCAACTTACCAGGTGCCATTTTTTATGATGGTGTCATAAGCAAATTGATTTTTGCACTCAATCGATCAACAGCCAAACTTAATTCATCGACTTGTTGATAGAAATTTTCCAATTCAATTTTGGAAGGGATGGCTTGTAATTCTTCGGTGACAAATTCCGAAGCTAAACGTTGGGCGGTTTGTGTGCGAGTTTTGGTCCAGTTTATTTTGCTGCGTAGCATTTGCGCCATTTGATGGCCGATTAAATCACCAAAAATTTGCGTGAGCATTTCTTCCCAATCTATATCCAGCTGCTGCAGAATTTTTTGCAGCTGCGCCAGAAATTGCAAATCCCCCATTACTGTTACACCGGAATCCTTTAAATTGTGCACGGGCGTTTGTGAGATTTGTGCAAGCGCGATGAGCGAGCCGGAAAGTTGGGTATCGACTTCTCCATTCCATTGGCTCATCAGGCGAATGGATTTTTCCTGAATTAACACGCTAATAGTGGTTGTTGGCGCAGTGATGTGCAAAGAGAGAATCTTACCCTCACAAACTGACAGCGCATTTTGTGTGGCCGGATCATATTGCAAGGCTTTATTAATGCATTTTTCTGCCGCTGCAAGGCCAGCATTGGTGAGCATATTGATCAAGGTTTTATTCCCTTATGCAAAGCAACTATTCCGCCCGTCATATTATGAAATTCAGTATTCACAAACCCGGCATTATCCATCATGGATTTTAATGTTTGTTGGTCAGGGTGCATGCGAATGGATTCGGCGAGGTAGCGATAACTGTCGGCATCCTGCGTCACCAGTTTTCCCATAAAAGGTAAAATTTTAAATGAATAAGTATCGTAAGCTTTGCTGAGTAATTCATTTTGTGGTTTGGAAAATTCCAGCACCAACAAACGTCCACCCGGTTTCAATACACGCAACATAGAACGCAGCGCCATGTCTTTATCGGTAACATTGCGCAAACCAAATGCAATGGTGATGCAATCAAATGTGTTATCGGCAAAAGGTAAAAATTGTGCATCGCATTGCGAATAGGCCAGATTACCGGCCACACCACGATCAATTAATCTGTCGCGTCCCACATTCAGCATGGATGAATTAATATCCGCCAAAACCACTTGCCCTTTGTCGCCAACCAGTTTTGAAAATTGATAACTCAAATCGCCAGTGCCACCGGCGATATCCAACACTTTGTGTCCGGGTCTGACGGCAGAAGCTTCGATAGTGAGCCGCTTCCACAAACGATGAATGCCTGCGGACATCAAGTCATTCATCAAATCATATTTGGCAGCAACAGAGTGAAATACCTGGGCAACCCGCTCGGCTTTTTCTTCAACGGGAACTTGCTGATAACCAAAGTGGGTGGTCTTTTGTTCGGTCATATTAATGGCCTGTAATCGGGTAAATGTGAAAACGATGGGCCGCATTGTACAATGCGGTCAATCAACAGGTCACAGGATATTGAACATCTCATCATGTTTCGTCAAATTAGCCCCAAAATTTTTCTTATGGCGACATTTTTTTTCATGGCTTTGCCATGTTCTGCCAATGAATTAAAACCTTTTACAACCGATGGCTGTTCATTGTGGATGGATGGCCCACCTTTATATCCCAATCTTTGGCGACATTGTTGTGTTGCGCATGATTTGGCTTATTGGCAGGGCGGCAGCAAGGAACAGCGTTTGGCCGCTGACAATGCGATCCAATCCTGCGTGTTTAAGGCTGCTGACAGTAAAGGTATGGCGAATTATATGCACGGTATGATCCGTTGGGGCGGTAGCCCTTATTGGATGAATTATTACCGTTGGTCTTATGGCTGGAATTATTGGGAAGGATTTAAACCACGAGGTTATAAAATTCCCACCGTGGAAGAACAACAACAAATTAATCAGCTTTTACCAGCGGCGATACAGTTGATAGTGGATGACGCCAAAAAGTATCCGCCCGAAAAAATGGTGGATAAATTACGTGATGCTATTCAGCAGGAGTAAACAATATTTTTTGAAAAATTTTGTATCGAATAAAAATCAATTATCGAAATATAAAAAACCCTCGCTGAATTTTCAGCGAGGTTTTTTATTTAACGAAAAATTAATTACCTGTCAAACCATCTGCAAAACCTTGTAACGCAGGTTTGGGTTGGAAGTTCGCGTCAAATAATAAAGGCCAATCAGGTTCTGATGCGGTGTTCAGCCAGCTATCGGTATCCCAAACACCCCACACACTGATGCCCCCTCGTTGTGATGCAGGAACTGCACGCAAATAAGCTGCAACAATTTGACGGTAACGTTCTTTTTGACGAGTAGCTGCTTCCGTTGTCAAGCTTGTGTAAACAGGTGCTGACGGGTTGTATTTGTTATTCACGCGCACATCCAGCTCGGTGATTTTGACTTTCAATCCGCGATCAGCAATCGCTTTCATCGCAGCTTCAATTGTACTGGTGCTCGGCCAATCCAAAAGCACATGCATTTGGAAACCAACACCGGTAATCGGGACGTTACGCGATTTCAATCCATCAACCAATGCATACAGCTTGGTTGTTTTGGTTCCGCCATTTTCAATGTTGTAATCGTTGTAATAAAGATCAGCCACAGGATCTGCTGCACGCGCATTGATAAACGCCTGATCAATATAATTGATGCCCATCTTTTGATAGAACACAGAATTGCGGAATCCATTGACCGCAGAAGAATCGCCATCTTCAGCCAAGGCTTCATTAACAACATCCCAGCTATCAACTTTTCCGGAGAAATGTGAAGCGATGGTTTGCACGTGAGTTTTGAGCATGGCCGCAAAATCGCCGGAATAATTTTTCATAAACGATGGCACTTGATAATCAGAATGCCAAATCAACGCGTGACCATGCATGCGAATACCATTTCTTGACGCGAAAGTAATTAAGTCATCTGCCTGAGTGAAATTAAATGTATTTTCCGATGGATGCAGATAACTCATTTTCATAATGTTACCCGCCGTGAATTGATTGAAGTGCGGGAAGACAACAGCTTGTTGCTGCGCACTGGTGCCGCTGCTGATAATGCTGTTATTTTCATTACCCGCATTCACTGCCACGCCAATCGGGAAGCTTGCCAGCGCTTTCAAACTGGTTACCCCGCTCACCATAGAACTGGAAGAACTTCGCGATGAACTTCTTGAACTGCTTGATAGGGATGAACTGCGTGACGAACTGGAAATAGATGAACTTCTGGAGCTGCTCGACAAGGATGAACTACGCGAACTGCTGGAAATCGATGAGCTACGCGATGAACTTCTCGAGCTGGAAATACTTCTGGATGAACTTCTCGAACTTGAAACGGAAGAGCTTCGTGATGAACTGGAGATGGAGGAAGATCTTGAACTGGAACTTAAGCTTGACGAGCGTGAACTTGAGCTGGTTATTGTTGAACAAACTGAGCCCTGCACAACAGGCTTTTCTGCAGCGCCGCCGGTTTTACTCCCCAAAAATCCAAACATAATTGATTGGTTTGGCTGGATAACACTGTTCCAGGACATGGGACTGGCTGCGTAGGGATTGGAGCCAGTCACATTCGCATTCCAGAAACTGGTCACTCTATTGTTGGACGCATATTGCCAATTAACCGACCAGCTATTGATGGCGGTATTGGTGTTGTTGGTAATCGTGATAGCACCCTGAAAGCCTGTGCTCCATTCATTGACTACCGCATAAGTACAAATAGCCGCATAACTTGAAGAAGCTATTACCAGTCCTGCGGTGCAGGCGAGCGCTGAAAAAAAATTCTTTAATAGTGTTGTCATGTTGTGTCTCCGATTTTTTATTTATTCTGGCCGTGACAGATCATGATTAATGACCAATCAGGCAACTAACCACTTCGTCGTTTACGAAGAATGCAGGGCCGGAGAATAATAGTCTTTTTTACTCTATCCAGATAGGGCGCCAAATTGATCCACTGCTCAATATTCAATAAACATTTTCACAGGATTTTTGTGAGATTTTTCCTACAAGAAATTCCGATATTTGCCACTGGGCACCAATTTCAACGAGAGTAAAATGGTCAGCACAAGGACAGTAGCTCTAACAGTAAGTCAGAGCTAAGGGATTTGTACTTCAGGATGAAGTCATTATGGACGTCAATGGAAAGCAGGATGCGCATGGTTCAGGATGAACCGAAACATGGAAGACAGCCCAAGCAAGATGCGAAGGCTATGGATACGCACTTCAGGAAGGAGTGTATAAATGGAAAGCGAAAGGGAGGCAGGAAGCCAATGGGATCAGGATGAACCCAATACCCGGCAGGAAGCACAGGGAGCCAGCAGGATGCGGCTCCCTTTTTTCTTTTGTTTGCCCACCTGATTCACTAATAGATCCCCTTCAATTTATAATCATCCTTCTTTTGTATCTGCTCGGAACCCTATGAAAATCCTCATTACTGGTGGCGCTGGCTTCATAGGTTCTGCGGTTGTTCGCCATATCATCACCAACACTCAGGATCAGGTTGTTAATCTCGACAAGCTCACCTACGCGGGCAATCTGGAATCCTTGGTCTCAGTTTCCAATAACAGTCGATACGCATTTGAACAGGTGGATATTTGCAAACGTCAGGAGTTGGATCGAGTGTTCATGCAACACCAGCCCGATGCCGTGATGCACCTCGCCGCCGAAAGCCATGTTGATCGTTCCATCGATGGCCCCGCTACATTTATCGAAACCAATATTATTGGCACTTATCAATTACTCGAAGCGGCAAAAGACTATTGGAAAAATCTTGGTGACAATCGCAAGGCGGCATTTCGTTTTCATCATATTTCAACCGATGAAGTCTACGGCGATCTTGAAAGCCCTGAAGATTTATTTACCGAAACTACACCCTATGCGCCCAGCTCGCCTTATTCCGCGAGCAAGGCCAGCTCCGATCATTTAGTGCGAGCCTGGAAAAGAACTTACGGTTTACCCACAATCGTCACCAATTGCTCAAATAATTACGGGCCGTATCACTTTCCCGAAAAATTAATTCCGTTAATGATTTTGAATGCACTTGAAGGAAAACCATTGCCCGTTTACGGCAAAGGCAATCAAATTCGCGATTGGCTATTTGTAGAAGATCACGCGCGTGCGCTCTACAAGGTTGTAACAGAAGGCAAAGTGGGTGAGACCTACAATATTGGCGGACACAACGAAAAACAAAATATCGATGTGGTTCATGCAATCTGTGAATTGCTGGATGAGCTGCAACCCGCAAACAATTTACCGATCAAATCCTACAAAGAATTAATCACCTTTGTAAAAGACAGGCCCGGTCACGATATTCGTTATGCAATTGATGCGAGTAAAATCAAACGCGAATTGGGTTGGGTGCCTGAAGAAACCTTTGAGTCTGGCATTCGCAAAACAGTTGAATGGTATTTGAATAATTTGCAATGGGCGCATCGTGTGCAGGATAGCAGCTATCAGCGTGAAAGGCTTGGAATTAAAGCATAAAATGAAAATACTGATTACCGGCGCATCCGGACAAATCGGCAAGCATTTAATAGGCCAGCTAAAAAAAAGTGAACACACTATAGTTGCGCTTGACCAGCAACAATTGAATATTATTGACTCGGATATAACTTTCAATGTGATACAAAATCATCTTCCAGATTTGGTCATTAATCTGGCCGCCTATACCGCTGTAGATCTTGCAGAAGAGAATATTAAGGACGCTTTCTCTGTTAATCATATTGGTGCAGAAAATGTTGCAAAAGCATCAGCCAAAATAAATGCAACTATTATTCATCTGTCAACAGATTATGTTTTTTCTGGCGAAAAAGAATCAGCTTATGATGAAAGTAACGCACCTGACCCAATTAATGTCTATGGAA
Source organism: uncultured Cellvibrio sp. (assembly GCA_946482345.1). Next base: position 1,277 of record CAMLRJ010000102.1, on the reverse strand, counting down.
AAAGTAAATTAGCAGGGGAAATTGCTGTAGCCACTCAAAACTCGAAACACATTATTCTAAGAACTTCATGGGTTTTTAGCGCTGAAGGAAAAAATTTTTTCAAAACCATGATGGAGCTTGTCAGAAAAGAAGATAGTATTTCTGTAGTATCCGACCAGTTTGGTGGCCCGACATATGCAGGAGATGTGGCAACCACCATTATAAAAATATCGGAAGAAAGCCAACATTTTTCATCGAATGATTGGGGCATTTACCACTACTCAGGAACACCCTATGTTTCATGGTGTGAATTCGCCCGGGAAATTTTTCAACAGGCAAAATTACAGAGCGATGAAATCTATTTTCCCAAAATATTACCCATAGCATCCGACCAATACCCTGGCAAAGCCAGCCGCCCTCGAAATTCCCGCTTGAACTGCCAAAAAATAATCAAAAAATTTGATATTCAACCCTGTAATTGGCGCTACAAATTGCAACAACTCCTGACAGCTGGTGCGATTAATATCGCGACTCGTTAGAATGGCTCCTTTTTTAACAAAAACTCTCTATGAAATTAATTGATACCAATATCGATGGCGTCAAAATTATCATTCCCGATGTGCATCATGACAACAGAGGCTTTTTTTTCGAAAGCTTCAATCAAAAAACTTTCGAACAATTAATTGGAAGAAACATTAATTTCGTACAAGACAACCACTCCAAATCACACAAGGGCGTACTCAGGGGGCTCCACTATCAGGAAGAGCCCATGGCACAAGCCAAACTTGTCAGGGTAGTTGTTGGCGAGATTTATGACGTGGCTGTCGATATGCGCGCCAGCTCGCCAACCTATCAAAAATGGACAGGCCACAAAATCTCGGCAGAAAATCACCATCAGGTGTGGATACCCGAAGGCTTCGCACATGGATTTTATGTTTTATCCGAGTCAGCCGAGGTCGAATATAAGACAACAAACTTCTATTCACAACAACATGAGAAGTGTATTGCTTGGAATAGTGAGGGGCTGGGGATAGAATGGCCGCCTTTTGAAAAGCCGACTTTGTCGGTTAAAGACAGAGGAGTTGACTAAGGATTTATATGCAAAACACCAAGATAGTCATTATTGGATTGGGTTACGTTGGGCTACCCCTCGCGGTTGAATTTGGAAAGAAATTTGTAACTGTAGGTTTCGACATTAACCAAGCTAGAGTTAACGAGCTACTGGATTTTAAAGACAGAACATTGGAAGTTACCTCTGAAGAACTTCGTGGTTCTCCCTTACTGAGTTTCACAACAGA
>CAMLRJ010000101.1 GCA_946482345.1 uncultured Cellvibrio sp. | reverse complement strand
ATAAAATAACGCTGTCCTACCACAAAACGCTGTTGGTATTTTTGCCAAACAGCTGCCAACTTGTTGACATCAGGAAAAGGTAAATATTCATCATCACTCATTTCCACATCTTCATCATTTTCTTCTTCTGGTAAATGCTTATCCAAATCAGGAAGCGATTCCAATGCAAGCTTGTGTTCAACCAGATCAATTCCAGTAATCCAGGTAAATGCCTCTCCAGCCAATCTCATAAGTGCTGGAATTTGCATCTGACCAATTAACCAATTCACTGCCTGGGGATCACCCAGAATTGCGGTTGCCTTGATAACCAAACGCGACTGTTCCGGATTTTTCGATAAAAGGCTTACCCAGTTACGCGCCTGCTCAACAGGAAGGGCTCTGAAACAAATTTCAATAGCGTCTATTTGAAAAGGGTTTTCTTGCAAAACAAAAGATTGCAATTTAATTGCCTGAGTTCGATCACCCATTAAAATTGAAGACCAGCAAGACCAAAAAACTGCAGCAGAATTATCTGAAGCCATACCCTGCTGAAGTAATGACAACAGATCAAATCGTTTTAACTCACCAATCAAACGTAACGCTCGCGGATAAACCAGCGGGTGCTTGATACAATCTTCCCTCGTCAAAATTGCCTGTAAATATTCGGCAGGATCTTCACGACGAGCACTACAAACGGCGAGCGCCAGATACTTATGATTAAGATCTTTACTCTTTAGAAATTTTTTAATCCAGGAGTGACTAATACGGCCAGGCAACCAAGCCATAGCAGAAATTAATCCCTCATGATACATCTCATCACTTAAACCCATTTCAACAACACGCTGGATTTTTGTAACTTCGAGGCTGCGAAAAGCCAATACAGATGCCACAAAAACTTCGCCAACTCCCAAATCCATAGCAGCTTCGCAAATCTCCCAGGACTCTTCAGGAGCGGTCATCAATGCATCAATATTGGCATCAATACGCGACACCAATTCCAACAAGTCCGCAGGTGAATAATGAGGTTGATTAGCAGCATTACAATATAACAGCCATAAAAACGCCGCCTGATCAGCGTACTGCTCATACAGGTGAACATAAAATTTGTTAATGCTTGGTTTAGCAGGGACGTCTATAATTTTTTGTTGTTCCATAAGCACCGATTACCACTCGGAGTAATCTTCTGTTTTGAGTAATTCCACTCCGACCAACATATCCGTTTCATCAAAATAATCTTTTAACTCCTGATTTATAATGACCAAAGTTGGATCATTATAGAGCCTGAATATTTTTGCACCATTGGTTTTCTTTTTATCAATAGCCAAGGAACATATTTCAAAATCATCCTCGTCAATATCAGATTCGTGTCGCTTTATTTTGCTTTTATTGAGATCAATACAATCTAAAAGTCCAACTATATTGACAAGCCAATAGCCTCCTTCTGTCTCATCAGTATTTTGATCCCTCAACCTAACAGGAAAATATTGAACATTATCGACACCTTTAGATTCCAAAGCTTCCTTCAACTCATCGTGATATACAGTTAAAAAACCATCAATAATATGGCCGCGATAATCACCACTCTCCAACGATAGGTCAAGTACCAGATTCTCTCCCGGGCTCTGCATAACTTTACCCGCTACCCAATCGGTAACTTCAATGTTATCAGGTACTCCATCCAACGATCGACTACCGTCAATAAGTGTATCTTGTTTCATTATGTAAAATGGCATATGAGCACCTTAAAATAGTTTATCTTTTAGAAAGAGCCGATTTAATTTTTTTAACAGGAGCCCCCTCTTTGGCAAAATCTGCAGCCAACTGTGACACGAAAAAAGGACTACTGCCACTCGGAGCCGGGGTCTTAAACGCATTTAATTTGGCTTTAATAGCTGCGCTTAGCTGATCCATTTTTTGTTTGAACTTTTCTGGCTTCTTCTTTTCTTCGCAATCATCTTTTTCTTTAAAAGATGCTAACAATTTAATTAAGCGCTTGATCACTTCCGTATCGTAAGACACCAGATGCCCGCGACCCCAGGCATCATCAGACTCTTCATTCGCCCAGCCTTCAGCCAATTCGACTTGCACCGCATGATGCCCCACATGCCATTGCGCCTTTTCAGTTGCCATCACCCCAAAAGCGACAATCTTTTTTTCTGCCGCACTCAATTTCCCATATTTCAACTTAACGGAACTGCCAACCGTATAACGTAAATTATTAGCAACCGTCGGTAAGGGAATACCATTCGGTGGATCATTTATATCATATTTCACCAAAGCCCCCATGCGAACCAAACGCTTCAGTTTTGCGTAACATTGTTTCGCAGAAATCAAATGATGTTTGGCAGTGGTATATTGATATTCACCTTTCGAAACAAGCGGGCTACACGCAAGTTGGTTAGGTTTACTAACGACTTTAGTGTCAAGCTTTTCTTCTTTTTTAGTTTTACATTGATCAAGATTTTTATTGGGACAAAAAGGACATTTTTCTTTTTTATCCGCTATATTCAATGCCGCTATTTTTTCATTCAGCTCCATAGCACACTCCTCGAAATAACCTATGCACGCTCTACACAAACAGCAGCGCGATTTCCACCATCGGATGATCCAAAAATCAAATGACAATTTGCATCTTGATTTTTATACAAGTACCCAGCAGAAAGCGCTATCAATCCCACACCTGTTGCAGCACCTATATCGCCCCAGCAGTCAGCAGGATGAATATGCTCATAATTTTTTGAGATCGATTGCGAATTCCTGACAACACTGACTCCATACTCTTTTGAAAAATAGTTTTCTCCATTAAAGCTCGAATAAATTCTGGATAAAACTTTACCGCTACTGTGTGCAATTGCTTGAGCAACTGCACTTGCCAAACCATTTCCAAAATAAGGCTTTTCACTATAAAAAGATCCATCTTCAACACCCAAACCGGGACGATGTAACCCAATACCAATTTTTGATCTTTTGGATCTGGTCACCAATAACACCCCCCCTGCCTCACCAGGGATAAAGCTGTCAGATATATTCTCTGCTGAAACACGATCACCTGCATCCAATTGCCCTAGAGTTTCAGCATCCAGGTAACTATCTACACCTGCAATCAACAACTGGTCTGACTTGCTTATTTCAAAATAACGATATGCCAATTCAATAGCCTCAATCACACCCGTTCGACCTGATGCCAGATAACGTGATGACTGGAGATCAACTTTAATTTCAGATAATTCAGCAATGTAATTCAAAATTATATTTCGTGCCCCGGAAAAAAACTGATTGGTTTCTGGCCCAGCCAAAAATAGGGGGATCTTTGGCTCTATCTTGACGCGTGATTGAATATCTGCAATCGCAAGCAATATCAACTGTATTAATTTCTTTTCTTTTTGCGTTAAGGGGTAGCCCTTCTGTTCTTCAACCTGAGGCAGGATATCGATTGGTACCTGTGCTGTCCTCATCGGATAGCCATTTTTATTTAATGCGCTTGATAAGTTATAGAAACTCATACCTGTATTAACACCCGCAATAGAAGCCTCAACCGTAGGCCCGGCCGCTGAAACAAGTCCATACCCTTCCACATAAATCATGTCATCACCTGGCTCAATCCGAATCACGTTAACCCATAATATTTTTTGTTATGAAACAGCGGATCACCTATCTATCCGGTCAATTTTTAACGATTTTTATCACAAGAAACAAGGAATTAATACCCGCCAAGTCATTGTAAGTTGCTTTTGGTTTGAGGTATAGCGTCACAGACAGGCCACCCGGAACAATACTTTTTATTCAACTACAACGGAATAAAGGATAACTAAATTTGAAAACAAACTCCTGTTCCCCCTAACCCACAGTATCCGTTTGGATTTTTATGTAAATATTGCTGATGGTAATCCTCAGCATAATAAAACTCTGTAGCAGCCAGAATTTCCGTTGTAATCTCACCCAGTTTCTTTTCATCAAGCGCGGATTGATAGGAACGTTTTGAATCTTCTGCAACATCTTTTTGTTGATTATTGAAATAATAAATTCCCGAGCGGTACTGGGTACCCCTGTCATTTCCTTGTCTCATCCCTTGTGTAGGATTATGTGACTCCCAAAAAGTTTTCAGAATTTGCTGTAACGAAATTTTTTCAGGATCAAACATAACCAGCACTACCTCGTTGTGACCAGTTAACCCTGAACACACCTCTTCATATGTAGGGTTCGGTGTAAATCCGGCGGAATATCCAACAGCCGTAGTATAAACACCGGGTAGATTCCAGAATTTTCGTTCAGCTCCCCAAAAGCATCCCAATCCTAAAATAATTTTTTCAAGATTTTCTGCAAATGGCGGAAGGATGGGAACTGCTTTGACCGCATGTTGATTAACTAGCTTCATTGCTTGATCTCGACCGGGAAGTGCCTGTTCAAGACTTGGCATTTGTGATTTGAAAGGATTGAAGAAACTCATATTTGTTCGCTCCCAATATTGGCTCGATTTGTTTTCTTACAAAAAATTGGGGCCCACTTCACCATCAACAGAAATCATTGACGAAGATGTGAGCCCCAACATCTCAATTCAAATATTAAAACCAACGATTAAAATTCAATCTTTCCCACCAGGTCATTAACAATCGATCAACTGCTCCTTGTGCTGCCAGACCTAATTTTTCAGGAATCGATTTTTTGAAAACATACTCCACTTGAAAAATATCCGCTGTATCTATCTGCGACAACAAATATTCATCGCTGGTTTTTATCTCGTCAATTAAATTGACTTCTTTTGCACGTCGCCCAAACCAGACTTCACCCGTTGCAATTTTTTCTATACTAATTTGGGGTCTATGCTCAGAAACAAATTCTTTAAATAGTACATGTGTATCTTCCAGATCTTCGACAAATTTGGCTCGACCTTTTTCAGTATTTTCACCAAACATAGTCACTGTTCGCTTGTACTCACCTGCAGTAAACATCTCATAATCTATGTCATTTTTCTTTAATAACTTGTGAAAGTTAGGTAAAGACGCTACCACACCAATTGACCCCAGAATAGCAAAAGGAGCAGCGACAATTTTATTGGCAACGCAGGCCATCATATATCCGCCACTGGCAGCGACTTTATCAACACAAACAGTTAATGGAATATTTTTTTGCGTAATACGCGCCAACTGGCTTGCAGCCAAACCATAGCTATGTACCATGCCTCCGCCACTTTCAACTTTGACAACTACTTCATCTTTCTCGGTTGCCTGAGACAACACCGCTGTAATTTCTTCGCGTAACAAATCGCATTCGGAAGCTTTAATATCACCGTAAAAATCCAGGACGAAAACTCGCTTTTTAGGCTGTGCATTATCATCTACAGGTTCATTGTTATTTTCTGCTGCGTCTACTTTCTTTTCAGCAAGTTTTGCCGCTTTTTTCTTTTCTGCCTTTTCAGCTTTCTGCTTTTTCTTTTCCAGCTTTTGTTGGATCTTTAAACCCTCTTCATCCAACATAGCGTCACGCAACATGTCACGTGTATGTTCATATTTTTCATTTACACGGGTCACTTCAAACTGTCCACGATCCTGTTTCTTGTTACGCATTGCCAAAGACGCGATCAAACTGACAACTGCAAATACTGCCACTACAAAAGTGACCGCTTTCGCCAGAAACAAACCATATTCATATAAAAATTCCAAAACACTACTCCGACTGATCTATTTAAAAACTGAAACTGCTTCGCGTGCTGCGTCGTTGATCGGCCGCGCCAGCAAACCTGTATTGGATAAAGTGACTTCAAAATTCGCTTTATCCTTCATTGGCAAATAAGTTGCGCTGCCATAAATGGCATCAACGAAAGAAATTCCATTGCCATATTTATTTAACAACAACCACAAATCCACGCCCTGTGGACTTGCTGCAATTGCATGAGCCGTACGTGCCGCTGATGTTTCTTTTTCAAGATCAAAATAACGTCCGCTGATACGATCCAATCGGTAAGCAGGTTTAACACCCCATCTCGCCAGAAACCCGTTCCATTTGATAATTCTTGCATCTATCTGCCATTGATCGCCACGTAAATCAAATTGATGCGCTTTACCCTGTTTATCTGTCAGCGTGGCCATAAAATGCTGCTCATCCAATTTTTGAAAACTGACATTACACACAGATTGCTCTGATAAAAGCTGTTTATAACTGTAAATGTCCCAGGCAACCAAGCCAACCACGCCGGCAACTACAACAAACGTAATTCCCATCGTGCCACGTAGCCATCCCATAAACCAATCGCTCTTCCAAAGAAATCGAGCCGATCTGAAAAGGATGTAAGCAGCGAAAACAGCCAATAAAAAAGAAAATAAGGTATAGATCATTTGGGTGTTCCTTTATCTTTTTGCTGTTGAACAAAAAATGCTATCAATTGGCCTGCAACACTCGCAGGTGAAGGGGTTTCCGGTAAAGCATCATAGCGAAACCAACGCGCATCTAAAATCTCTTTTTCGTCAGGCATTATCTCGCCACTCTGATACTCCGCAATAAACCCCAGCATTAACTGGGAAGGAAATGGCCAAGGCTGGCTAAATAAATAGCGCGGATTTTTTACTCTGATTCCAACTTCTTCCTGAACTTCCCGAATAACACAGTCCTCTACCCGCTCACCGGCTTCAACAAACCCAGCCAGAGTTGAATATACAGGCCGTGTTGCCCGCTTATGATGAGCCAGTAATATTTCATCCCCTCTGGTCACGGCAACAATCATGCAAGGAGAAATTCGTGGATAAAACCTGAGCTGGCAATGATTACAAACCAATGCAGAATCTTGTTGATCACCGCTCGTCATTTGTCCGCAGCGCCCACAAAATTTGTGATCCAACTGCCACTGACATAACTGTAGCGCTCTACCCGCCAACAAGAAAAAGGCATCGTCCACAACACCCAGTTTTTTTCGAAGACTGATCCACTGGCGATCATCAAAAACTTTTTCTTTGATAAGTAATACTGAATAAATACAACCATTCCATTCGCCAAGAATAGCTTCATAAATAACCGTATTGAATTCGGATTGTTGATGAATTTGATCAGTGTTGTAACAAAGAATATTGCCATCCATATCAGACAATAACTTATCACAGCTCCCCTGATGTTCGGCGACAATAAAATAACACCGGGATTTACCCGGTGTTACTGATTGAGCTTGAGGATATTCAAATGAGTAGAGCGTAAAACTTTCTGATTTCAAACTTCGAATCCTAACGCTTGTAAACTTTCTTCAGCCACTTGCAGAATGCTGGTATCTGCATTTTTATCAAACTTCACACTATCAAGATAATATTCCAAACTAATGATCGCATCGGCAAAGGTTTCCAACATATGTTGAATAGCAGGATGCAATTCCTGTTGTAACAAATCATCTTCAACAAATCGCATGCAACCCGCCAACACTTTTGCTGCGCGAGGCAACCCCAGTACAAACATACCACCGCGAACGGCATCCAGTGTTCCACTGATATTACGCACATGACCTTTGTCGTAATTGGATTCCGCAAACGATGTCAACGCACGTTTTACCAACACCAATCCCGCTTCTGCTTCTTCCAAAACAATTTTTTCTGCTTCTGCAATTTGGTTATTGGTCATTACCGTATCGCGGGACGAGGTATTGATTTGTGCAAGCTTGTCATCAGAAAGACTGGTTCTTGCCAAGCCCGCAATACTACTTTCAACATAAAGCAGTGTATCGGCAACACTCAACAATTCATCGGGTGTTACCGGTTTGTGATCACGTTGCCAACTACTGATTTTTTCAATTTCATGTTTCAAGCCACTACTGGGCGCACTTAAACCCACAACAGCCAGTATGTCGGCAATTTTTTTCAAGGTTTCAACTAACTCGGGAGATTCACTTAATAACTCTGCGCCACCCTGGGCAGCACGCTCCAGAATATTTTTGGTGCTGTGAATTTCGTCAGTCAACACCGACACCATTGAACTGATGGTATTTGCACTTGGGCCACGAATAAAATCCATTTCCCTTGCCAATTCCACTTCAGTGTAACTTGGCAACTTAACGGCATATGCCATCATAACAGCGAGCGTTTTTTCGTCTTTCGAATGAGACAAAGCCAATAAATAAAGCAATTCTTTTTGCAGTGACGTATCAGGTTCGCGCGATAGAATCGCTTTCCCTTCAAACTGCAAACGTTTGATTTCGCGTTCAATATTTCCCAACAATAATTTTCTGGTTTTGGTGAGCGACATATTTTTTTCGCGAATAACACTGATAGTGGCATTAGCCAACCACCAGAAATTACCCAACACACTACCCGCACAAACAGTTTCCAATCGTTCCAGTGATCGCGACATCATTCCCAGCGACGACTTCACCTGGCTATCCTTGATGACATTAATTAGTCCTGTCTGATACATGTGGCGCAACCGCCTGACCAACACACTCATATCTTCCTGAATTTGAGTAGCAGCAGGTAAGGTTTTACGATTGGGCTTGATGACATCCAGTGGATAAAAATAGCTTTCGGGAAGCGGAGTTGCATTTCGTGCCAACCGAAGTTCATTAATATGCGGCACCAACAAAACAGCCATGCTGCGTGATGTCTGTGCACAGTATTCGAGATAGCGCGGTAAAATAAAAAACGATGCCGTCAAAATTTCCAGCTTTTTATTGGTCTTATCATTTTCACCAAGGGTGATATCCGTGATATGCGTTAATAATTCTTCAGCTAATAAATCCAAACCCTTTAACTGAATTAAATTGATAGTGCCGCGAATCTGGCGAATACCTTCGATGCATTCCTGAAGCAATTCACCGTTATTCCTGTCTTGTGAAAATTGTTCCAAACGAATAGCAGCTTGCTCAATAGTACTGACTAATTCGTCATGCACCATTTTTAATGAACTGAGGTTTATAGGCTCTGTATTTTTCACAAAAATATCTCGTTTGAAAAAGTGGATTAATCTTATACTCAAGCCAACCGAAAAAGCAGTTATTTGTTAAGTTTGGCGCTTGAGTTGCCAAGTAAATCTCAGTCCGGCACCTGCGATAACCACAGGCACTGACCACCACTGATTTTTTGTATGGCCGCCAGCTTTTCAGCATGAAGTCCAAGCTCATCCTCATCAGCATAGACTATTGTTAGCGGTTTACGACCCGGATCCAGACGTCTGATCATTTCCCGATTAATACCAC
>CAMLRJ010000100.1 GCA_946482345.1 uncultured Cellvibrio sp. | reverse complement strand
GCGCGCCAAATCATTTTCCTGACGCAAATCCAGATCCAACACTTTTTGTGCTGCATCCGCTTTCATGCGCAAGGATTTTTGTTGTTGTTCCAAATCGCGTTGTAAAGGAATGCTGGGTACTGATGCTGGAATTTGTCCAAGCTTGTCGCCTACCACCAACTTTTTACGAATCAATTGCAAACGATTGTGATCGCCCATACACACTGTGGTGGTTAGACTTTCAAACAATTCTTCCAAACCGGGTTGTGGTTTATCGCGCAGTGCGGCGAGTGAATCAGCAAGGCGCATAGCATCAATAATTTGTGCAGATGAACAATCCAAATCTTCTTCACGAAACAAATGTGCAGCTTTGGTTAACCATTGAATACCACGATGATGATTTTCACTTTGTAACCAAACCTGTTCATACCATTGTGGTGATAAGACTCCTGCACCATAACCACTTTCATAAGTTAAATGTGGATAAGACCAGGGGACCCAGGTTGCCGCTGTTTTACTTTTGCCAAGACATTTGAGTAAATCATTATCCGCTTTAGCTGCAGGCATCTTTTCCAAAGCGGGCAAATGCCACGCACCACAAATAACCGCAATACGTGAAAATTCTTTTTGTGCTTCACGCATAATTTTTCGCATAGACGCTTCGCGTAATTGTTCGCGAATACGTTTGAATTTATTGCTATACAGTTGTGGAATTTCCTCGCGCACTGTCACCATAGCTTCGCGAATGGCTGCAAATAATTCAAGGCTATCGCAACGCTCTTCCACCAAATGATTCCACCAGCTTTCACCGTTGTCATAACCTGCTGCCCGGCCCAACCAGTCGAGAGGATCTTCCTGAATTGGCGAACTATCTTCTTCAACGTCATCTGTCACCGTTTCCGGCTGTTCCGTTTCCTTTTCCAAAGCGAAAGATTGGGATACAGATAAATCCATAAAGCGCAGCGGAATTTTTTGACGCTGCGCAAATTGCAGCGCTTGCCATTCAGGTGAAAAAACGGCGTAAGGATAAAAGACAGCTTCTTTTGAATCCTCAGGATTAAAAATCAGTAGCGCAACTGGTGGAATCAATTGTGGATCTTGTAAAAACGCCAGCAAGACTTCACCTTCAGGCGGGCCTTCCAACAAAATGCAATCGGGCTGCAATTTTTCCAACGCATCTTTCAACGAACGTGCACAACCTGGCCCGTGATGTCGAATGCCAAAAAAATGAAACGGCGAATCAACCATGACGATTATTCCAATTCCCGACACGCACGATATAAATCTTTCCAGTCGCTACGTTCTTTCATTACGGTTTCCTGATATTCGCGCCAGATAATTTGATCTTGCACAGGATCTTTTACAATTGCGCCGACCAAACTGGATGCAATATCAGACGCTTTTAAAACGCCATCGCCAAAATGTCCGGCCAAAGCCAAACCGGAATTAATGACAGAAATAGCTTCCGCTGTTGATAAACTGCCGCTGGAAGGTTTGAGTTTGGTTTTACCGTCTTCGGTTACACCGTTGCGTAATTCACGAAAAATTTGTACGACACGTTTTACTTCTTTTAATGCGGGAGGTTCTGCGGGCAATTCCATGCTGCGTCCCATTTCGGCAACACGTTTGGTAACAATGCTGACTTCTTCTTCCTCGGTTGCAGGTACTGGCAAAATCACCGTGTTAAAACGGCGTTTCAATGCACTGGATAATTCATTAATGCCTTTATCGCGATTATTCGCTGTCGCAATTAAATTAAAACCTTGCACAGCCTGGCATTCATCCGCCAATTCCGGAATGGGTAAGGTTTTTTCAGAGAGAATGGTAATTAAAGTATCTTGCACGTCTGCAGGAATACGTGTTAATTCTTCAACGCGTGCAATTTTGCCATTGCTCATGGCGTGCATTAATGGGCTGCGCACCAGGGCTTTTTCTGAAGGGCCTTTTGATAAAAGTTCGGCGTAATTCCAACCATAACGTAATTGTTCTTCACTGGTGCCAGCAGTGCCTTGCACAATTAAAGTTGAATTACCACTGATCGCCGCTGCCAAATGTTCAGACACCCAGGATTTTGCCGTACCCGGAACACCAAATAATAATAAAGCGCGATCAGTTGCGAGTGTTGCAACCGCCGTTTCAATAATCCGACGGTTACCAATATATTTGGCGGAAACAGTAAAACCGGAATCCAGTTTGCCGCCCAACAAATAAGTTGCGACAGCCCAGGGAGATAAAGACCAATTAGTTGGCCTATGACGTGAATCGGCTTTTTGTAATGCATCCAATTCTTCAGCAAATTGTTGTTCTGCGTGTTGCCGTAATACTTGATTCATAATTCCTTACTCACTGCCAGTTGATGAAAGAGCGTGCGAATACGCACAATTCGATGAGCTTTGGCCAACAATTCTTCAGTTGCACTATTGGGTTCAACTTGAGTTGGCCATAATTTAATGGTCTCTGATAAAACTGCTTGCGGAATTAAACAGAGCATTTGTAAATAAACCGGACGAAAAGCATAATCCCAACGCGACTCAGCCGAAAAAATATAAGTGCTGATACTGGCCATCAATTTTTGCAAGAATGAATTTTGCAAAGCCAATAAATGCAATTGCTGATGAGATTGATATTCCTGAATCAAAAAATTGCAAATCCAACTGACAATCGATTGTCTGTGTGAATAAGCATTCTTATCTTTTAATAAAGTTAGCCACCAGTCCTGTCGCTTGGCCAAAGTTAAACAATCAATGAGCCCGGTAATATCCAAATCAAAACCTTTGACCGATCCCGCTTGTAAAAAAGCTTCAGCCCAGTCGCTATTTTTTTCACGTACACACGCTTGTTGCCACGCGCGCAACAAGGCTTCTTGCCAATCACTTTCTTTTGCCCACTGCAAACAATCCCTGGGTGAAAATTCCAGAGTTGTTTCCCACCAGTGCAAAGGCAAAGTCAGTACCATTTGATAAAACCACCAGGCTTTTTGCCCAAGCGATTCTGATTGCGGACGTTTTTCTTCAATGGTGTCTTGCGCCCAGGCCACATTAAATTGATCAGGAACATCAACTGACCAATGCTTGCGAAACAGTTTTTTCTCGACAATTAATAAAGGTGTCATGCGCAACCCAGCGCGACTCACAAATTGACTATCCGGAATTAAGGTCAACAAATTCGCGGCTTTGTTTCGCACTTCTTTACTGCGATCTTTCAGAAGAGATTCCAAAAACGCTTCATCTGCAGCGGACAATTGAATCGATACTGCATCGATTAATTCGGCTCTTTGTCGCGCATCCAATTCCGGCAGTCGTGCAGTAATTAATTCACGCGCTTTATTGGCATCAAGCGAGCGCAATTGTTGAATGTAAGCTATGGCTTGTTGAAAACTGCCATCATGCCAATCCTCTTCCTGCAATTGCTCGCTGGAAAATAATTGTGCGCTCCATTCCGGATTGGCTTTCAATAACCAACGACCGCGGTTACCCATAACTTTGGGTAAATAGCGTCTGATTTCCGGTGACTGCACCGCCAAATCGAAAACAGCAGGCAACAATCCTGGTGCCAACAGTGTTTGTTTTTGCATTAAGGTGATGAGTGGAATGTGCATCAAACTGATAGGGCCATCGTCTATGATTTGTTGAAACGCCTGTATCAGGTTTTCATCGCTGACAGCCTGATGCTCTTCAGCCAAACTTTTTTCCGTTTGTAATTGATTCGTGTTGGCAGGGACATAACCTGCTTGAGAATATAAATGTAAACTGGATGCAATACGTAAAATTTTTACTTCAACAGCATCATGACTACTCATGATGTGTTGGCACAGGTTGCCCAGCTCACCGGCATGATGAGGCACAGAAGGTGCTTTGCGTTCACTGCCCAAAAATAATTCATTGGCGTAGGATTTCAGCAAACTCATGCTGCTTCTCCTTGCTGATGCCAAAGCCAATGATTTTTCCACGCACTCAAAGGCCGCAACTGATTGGCTTGCCACTCACCAAAGAAATGTAACGCCTCTCCACCACTTTCACTGTAAATTTTCCAAGCTTGATTTTTTGAAATATCCAATGGAATTTGTTTTTCTTCACTGATTAAAAACCAGGAATCCCCCTGCAGCGTAATAGTCGCATTCGAAACCACCAGTGCTTGCTGAAATCGCCAGGGATTTTCTGCTGTTTGCGTGGTTAATAAATCCAGACTTTTCTCCAACGAGAATAAAGGCGGCAATACAACTGTGTTAATTGTAGTTTTCATAACCGGCGCCTCAACAAAAATGCCACGTTGAATGCCTCGACCTGATTGCAAGGCAATCTTTGCGTGAACACAGGAACCATTCAGCAGCGAGTGCTCGAATTTTCGAAAACCGTGAGAAAAATCCAGCATCAAAATTATTTTTTGTGTGTTGCAGGATTGCAACCATGCACGTCTGATCCATAGACGGTTTTCTTCATAAATCGTCTGCCCTAACACAATCCAATCGTCTTCCATGATTTCACCTGATTCAATAATCTGGGCTTTATCAAAACTCACACCCAGCGCTGAAAGAATATCGGTTTTTAAAGCATCATTAAATTCAGATAAACGGGGAAAAGCATCAATCAATAATTGCAACAATCCCCAGTCAGCGAGAATTTTTTCTGACCACAGGGAATCTTGCTCCAACCAGATTAACCACTGACGAATACGCGCCGCAATTCCAGACAATTGCGCATCTACCATACGTGTAGCGAGATGGGAAATTTGTTCAGCACGTGAAGGTAATCCGGCAAGTCCTTGACGGATTTGATCTTGCAACCAAGTGGATAATTCATTTAATCCACCCGCCATACGTTGTTCGCGTTTTTCTTCACGTTTGGCTTGTGCTTCCGGGTCAATCGATTTTACCGCTTCGGCTTTTTTAGCCGCTTGTTTTTCTGTTTTTTCTTGTCGGGATTGCAACCATTCAGACACCCAGGAAGGTGCAACATTGGCCGTAAAAGCACTTTTGTGTTGATTCAATAATAGAAGTAAAGCAAGGCCATGTTTGCACGGAAATTTCCGGCTGGGGCAAGTACATTTAAATGCAGGCCCGGATTTATCCACCTGCACTTGATAAGGCCGACTGCCGCTACCCTGACACTCTCCCCAAATAGCCATATCATCCACACCCAGGCTTGGCCACTTGCCCGGTACCACCAAACCTTTTGCGGCCTTTATCGATGCTTCATCGGGCGACAATTCTTGAATTTCATTCAGACTAAATTCCATCTACTTAACCTAAATTATTATTACGTTTGTATGAAGATATAAGAACGTTTTTACAAATTTTTCTTTACCGGGAAGGCGGACTATAACAACCAAATCAAACTCGCCATGCGACCAGTGACTCCATCGCGGCGGTAGGAATAATAAGTCTCTGCTTCACTAAATGTACAGGCTCCACCGCCATATATATTTTTGACACCCAGTGAATCCAATTCAGCACGAGCCAATGCATAAATATCGGCATAAAAATGCAATGGTCGTTTACCAGGCGAAAAAGCGGCAGCGATTTGCTCTGTGTGTTGCGTGGAGCGTGAAGATTCAAAAAATGCTTCGAGTACATCCATACCCACTTCAAAATGTGCAGGGGAAATCGCGGGGCCCAAATAAACGAGCAAGTCTGCTGGTGATGAATTAGATGAATTAGATAAATTAAAAGTAGCGATGGTTTTTTCCAAAATCGATTGCGACAGGCTACGCCAACCACAGTGCACAGCGGCAACTTGCGTGCCTTGTTTATCGCAAATCAATACCGGTAAACAATCCGCTGTCATCACTACACAAGCCAACCCTTTTTCACGGGAAAAACAGGCGTCAGCTGTTCGCACCCGGCCATCGGCTTGTGCCTCAATCACTTTATTGCCGTGAATTTGCTCCAACCATTGCGGTGTTTTTTGCAAACCTGATTGTTCAATTAATTTTTTTCGATTGGCTTCAACCGCAGCGGGATCATCATTCACATGTGTTCCCATATTCCAACTACGATAAACCCCCTGACTCACGCCACCATCACGACAGGTAATTACAGAACGGATATTGGTTGGAACAGGCCAGTCAGGAGTGATGATCACTGCTCTTCCTCGTGTATATATCCCTTATCCAATGCGTTCACCAAATTTTGAAAATCTTCAGGTAAAGGTGCAGTCCATTCAACATATTCACCCGTGCCGGGATGTTCCAATCCCAAGCGAGCAGCGTGCAGCGCCTGTCGGGGGAAATTTTTCAAGGTATCAACCAAATGTTGGTTGGCACCTTTGGGGATTCTGAAACGATTGCCGTAGGTTTGGTCACCAACCAACGGAAAACCTATATGCGCCATATGCACACGGATTTGATGGGTACGGCCTGTTTCCAGATTGACCTTGATATGAGTGTGTTGCGGATAACGCTTGATGACACGGTAATGGGTAACGGCACGTTTACCACCGGCACTCAATACCGCCATTAATTTACGCTGCATAGGATGACGACCCATAGGCGCATTGACTGTTCCCCCGCCAGTCATGGCACCCACGGCTATGGCTTGATATTCACGACTGACCGTTCTGTCAGCGAGCTGCGCGACCAGATCTGTGTGAGCTTCCAGCGTTTTGGCGACAACCATCAAGCCTGTGGTTTCTTTATCCAGCCGATGCACAATCCCGGCACGCGGCAGATTCACCAGATCAGGAACATGGTGCAACAAGGCATTGACCAAAGTGCCGGTGTAATTGCCTGCGGCCGGATGAACAACCAAACCGGCTTGTTTGTTAATCACCAGCAGATCTTCATCTTCATAAACTATATCCAGATCAATCTCTTCGGCTTCCCATTCGCCCTGGGCTTCAAGCTCGGCGTCCAATGACAAAGTCTCACCGCCGATAATTTTGTCTTTGGGTTTGGCAATTCTGCCATCCAATTTAAGCTGCCCATCTTTAATCCAGGACTGCAAGCGCGACCGTGAAAAGTCAGGGAACAACTCGGACGCCACCTGGTCGAAGCGCATACCATTCATGGTGACGGGAACCTGAGCGCTTAATTGATACACATCTTTCATGCAAAAACCTTTGTCAGTTCTGTTTCATCAGAACACTGTTGGGGGGTTGTATAAAATTTGGGATTCTCCGTTGGAGTCCTTCAATCTCTGTGTTTAAATACCGCGCCTGCTTTCTGACACGATTTCCGACTATAAGAGTTAACCTATGCGAGTTTCAGCCTATCTTCTGCTTGTTGCCATTATCAGTCTTTATGGCTGTTCATCCAAGAAAGAAGAGTACACCACAGAAGCCGATCTTTACGAAGCAATTAATGAACAACTGGAGCGAAGCCAGTGGGAAACTGCCATCAAAAATCTCAACACCATGGAAGAGAATTTTCCTTTTGGCACCTACGCAGAACAATCGCAGCTGGAATTAATTTACGCCCATTACCAATCAGGCGAGCCTGATGCAGCCATCGCAACAGCCAATCGATTTATTCGTCTGCACCCACAGCATCGAAACGTAGATTATGCCTATTATATGTTAGGCATGAGTTCATTCACCAAGGATTCCGGCATTCTCGACAGAGTTATGCCCGTTGATATTTCAAAACGCGACCCTGGAGCTGCAAGAGAATCCCTGGGTTATTTCACACAATTACTCAATCGTTTTCCGGATAGTCCTTATGCTGTCGATGCCAAAAAACGCATGTTGCATTTACGCAACCGTCTGGCACGCAATGAAATCCATGTCGCCAATTATTATTTCAAACGCGGGGCTTATGTGGCAGCCACTGCGCGCGGGCGTTACGTACTTGAAAATTATCCGCAAACCCCGGCAATCCCTGACGCTTTGGCCGTGATGGTACAGGGTTACAGACTGTTGAAAATGCCAGCTCAGGCGAATGAAATGTTGGAGATTTTAAAACTGAATTATCCCAATTATCCTGCAATCAACACTGATGGCACTTTTGATGACCGCTATATGTACAACGACGGTAAAATTAATTGGGTAGCCTGGCTGACTTTGGGACTATTCAGTAAATATGAAATCTCCGGATTCGATACCCGTGAACTTTATGACCCTGAGTTCCAGATCAATCAGCCAGATGAAGCTGTGGCAAAGCCAAATTCATAATTGAAGCCTCGCCAATTTAGTGCGCCTCAATTTAACGCACAAAGGTTTTTGAATTGCATCAATTAGGTGCAAAAATAAAAGGATTCCAAAAGCCACCCATGGAGAATCATTGCAAAGCCAGCCAATTCACAACTTGGCGCTGCAATTGCAATAGCGAAAAGGTAATAACTGATTCGCACTCTGGGTGGTTTTAGGTATTCAGCAATTTGTTTTTACAAACAGTGTTTTTGTTTCTACAAACTGTAATAGAGAGCTAGGGTTCCGATTGTTCGCAATGACTGGTCCGAGAGCTTTCGACCTTCAAGTTGTAACTTCTGGTTAATATCAACCTCTGGTTAATGAAGGTTACACGGCGGGATAAAAGCCCGGGAGATTGATTGGCCTAATCGCCAGAGTGCTCCCATACGCCGGTGTAATTTTTTGCCTTGGAGGTTGTTCATGTTGGTTCAGTCACGTCTTAAGAAAATTTCCCTCGCGCTTGCGCTTTCATTCACTGCCAGTGTTGCTTCTGCAGCAGAACCTTTTAAAGTTTGCTGGTCGATTTATGTCGGTTGGATGCCATGGGGCTATGCTGACGAGCAAAAGATTGTCGATAAATGGGCAAAAAAATACGGCATCGAAATTGATGTTGTACAAATCAATGATTATGTTGAATCCATCAACCAATACACTGCAGGTCAATTCGACGGTTGTGTGATGACCAACATGGATGCACTCACAATTCCTGCTGCAGGTGGTGTTGATTCCACTGCATTAATTATGGGCGACTTTTCCAACGGTAACGATGGCGTAGTATTAAAAGGCAAAAAAAGTTTAAAAGACATTAAAGGACAAAATGTCAATCTGGTTGAATTAAGTGTGTCTCATTATTTACTCGCACGCGCATTGGAAACTGTCGGCATGAAAGAATCTGATGTAAAAGTCGTGAACACTTCCGATGCCGATATGGTTGCAGTTTACGGCACCAAAGATGTCACTTCTGTTGTCACCTGGAATCCACTACTCAGCGAAATTTTAACGCAACCTGCCAGCACCAAAGTTTTTGATTCATCACAAATCCCCGGTGAAATTATGGATTTGATGATTGTGA
>CAMLRJ010000099.1 GCA_946482345.1 uncultured Cellvibrio sp. | reverse complement strand
GCAGGTACTGTTAGATAAAAAAGCTGGATGACTTAAAAAAGCCAACTGGTTAAAACACACTGACATTAAGGGGCTGAAAAGATGACTTTACAAACCAGGGAATCAGCATTTGATACTGATGACATATTTGTAGCAGACATAGAGTTGGAAGAGGCGGATCTGGTGCTGGCTGAAGAAGCTGACGCAACCAAGTTAGTGGCTGAATCAATTACTGAACGAATTCCCGAAGACAGATTTAATAAAAATCTTGATGCTACACAAATTTACTTAAATGAAATTGGATTCTCGCCTTTATTAAGTGCAGAAGAAGAAGTTTTCTTTGCGCGTAAAGCACTCAAAGGTGATGGTGCTGCGCGCAAACGCATGATCGAGAGCAACCTGCGCCTTGTTGTAAAAATTTCCCGTCGTTATGTGAATCGTGGATTAGCCTTGTTGGATTTAATTGAAGAAGGCAATTTGGGTTTGATTCGCGCTGTAGAAAAATTTGATCCGGAAAGAGGCTTCCGCTTTTCTACTTACGCTACCTGGTGGATTCGTCAAACGATTGAACGCGCCATCATGAATCAAACTCGTACCATTCGCTTGCCGATTCATGTTGTAAAAGAATTGAATGTTTATCTTCGTGCCGCTCGTGAATTGTCACAAAAACTGGATCACGAACCATCTCCGGAAGAAATTGCAAAATTACTTGAAAAACCTGTTGCTGATGTTGAACACATGCTGAGTTTGAATGAGCGTGTGACTTCAATTGATGCACCTATCGCTGCCTCGTCTGATCGTGCTGTTGTGGACACTATTGCGGATACTCGTGTGTCAGATCCTGCAACACTCTTGCAAGACAGCGACTTGAGCATGAACCTTGATGCTTGGTTGGATGAACTCACCGACAAACAACGTGAAGTGCTTGCCCGTCGTTTTGGTCTGCGTGGTTATGATGTGAGTACACTTGAAGAGGTGGGGCACGAAATTGGTTTGACTCGTGAGCGCGTCCTTCAAATTCAAGTGGAAGCATTAAAGCGTCTGCGTGACATTATGGAAAAACAAGGTTTGGATAGTGAATCTTTGTTTGGTTAGTTGATTTGATGTATTAAACAAAAACGGCGCCTTCGAGCGCCGTTTTTGTTTGTGTAAAAATTATGTGCTGGATTTTACAGTTATGTTATGACGTAAAATTTTGTGCAGCTGATGTGCGCACTATTCAACGAGTTGAGTGGCATCATGGATTTTTTTACCATTGTGAAATTTCGGTGCCACTTTTTTTATAAAAAGCGAAGCTTTCCCATTTAAAGTTCTTCACACATCTGAAAGTATTGTGCATTCAACCGGTATTGAATGCAGTTGCCGGAGAGGACATTACGCAACTCATTTTTATTCCCGGAGGAAGCATGAAAATTTCTACCAATATGGTATTAACAACCCTTGTTGGCCTGTTGCTTTTGCAATCTGCAAACACTTACGCGGCGCGTTGTGAATACATAATTCAAAACGAATGGAGTACCGGTTTTGTTGCGTTAGTGCGCATTACTAACGACACCAAAAGCAGTATTAATGGTTGGTCAGTTAATTGGACCTATACGGATGGATCGAGTCGAACAGGTGGTTGGAATGCCAATTTCAGTGGTAACAATCCTTATTCCGCAACCAACATGGCATGGAATAGCCGAATTAATGTCGGTCAGTCTGTGGAGTTTGGTGTTATGGGCAAAAAAGGTGTTGCTAATAGTCCGGCAAGTAAACCTGTTGTGAACGGAGCTATTTGTGGTCAGAGCTCTTCAAGTCGGGTGAGTTCACGAACCAGCTCATTATCGAGCAGGATGTCTTCGCATCGAACCTCATCGAGCAGTTTCCGAAATAGTTCATCTTCAAGCAGATCGTCATCTTCAACCAGTAGTTATCGTAGTCCTGCCAGCGTGCCGACATCCTCAAGTTCTTCCAGATCTTCCAGTGCAGGTCTTTTAAGTTCCAGTTCTGTTTCTTCAGGGCCCAATACTTCTGCGCCTGTTGCCGAGTTAACAGTAACGAATTACGGTTTAACTGTTTATCTTGATTCGAGTGCATCAACAGATGCGGATGGCAATACATTGACTCATACCATTGATTTTGGTGACGGGCAGACTATCAAGTATCCAAAGGTATGGCATACCTATAAAGAAGCGGGTGATTATTCAGTTGTTTTGAGTGTGACAGACGGGCAACTCACAACCACCAAAACCCAATCAATTTCAGTGCAGGCTGTTGATGGAAACAAAGCTCCGATTGCACGCTTAACCGGTGCGCGTGAATACAGAGCGATTCGTGCATGGGGTACATCATCGTTTGATTTTGAAAATATTCCTTTAACTTATGAATGGGATTTTGGTGATGGTTCATTTGCAGGTGATGCATTAGCCAGTGTTTATGATTGTGCAGTTGGTGAAACAAACAATAAATCGCGATTGGTGACATTGACAGTGAGTGACGGTGAATTAAAGGATACACGCCAAACAGCTATAGGCGGAATTTGTAATGCGATTTATGATCTTATGCCCACTGCCTTGTTTGTTTATAAAATTGAAGGTAATAGTGTGTGGGTTGATGGCAGTAATTCACGCTACGACATTCGCTTCAACTGGGATTTCGGTGACGGAACCACGGCTACAGGGCTTATTGCATCGCATACTTATACAACTCCCGGCACCTATGCGATTAAGTTAAATGTTCAGGGGCCCAGTTTGTTCACACACACAAGTGTTCAATCAGTGATTATCGGTGCGTCCAGTTCTTCGTCAAGTTCATCAATTGGTGATTAGCTGTATTGATCACTGTGTGAAGCTACAAATAAAAACGGCGCTTGAGTGCGCCGTTTTTATTTGTGCAAAATGTTAACTCATTCGGAATCAAAATCCGGCAGTTCGTCCAATGTAATGACATTCGCGTGATTATAAACTTTGATCTTATGTGCGCTGGTATTGTAGTACTCACCGCTCCAGAAATTATCTTTGTGAGTGCCAGATTCAAGTGTTGTCTCGTTAAAATTTCCATCATTCCAAACCATAAACCATAACCACCAGGCACCATCGGTTGCTATTTTATCGGGATCTGGAATGTAACTATTTTCACTTAATGCAACCAATTTGCTTTGCAATGGATATTTTTTGACAGTGTCGTAACTGGTGATTTGTGAGTTATAGGTTTTATTATCAGTGCTGTCATAAATATCAGTGCTGACAATATCGACATAATTATTTCCAGGGTACCAAGCTGCACTTTGACCGTTCCACACCCAGATTAAATTATGTAAGCCATGATGATTGGTTAATCGATCGTGAATGTATCGCCACATCAAGGTTTGGGCATAGGCAGGAGGAACATCGGTTCGCGCACGTCCCCACCAGAACCATCCACCTGAAGCTTCGTGTAAGGGTCTCCACAAAACGGGAACGCCCGCAGTTTGTAATTTTTTCAACTCATCGGCAATCATATCCACATCACTTTGTAGTTTGATGAAATCCGATGATGTTGTATTCAGTTGTCCATTTGTTATTGGAATAGAAAAATTGGTTTGATCGCTATAGAACGCATTTTCACTACCTGCTCGCCAATGCCAGGTGAAGGTCACCAGTCCGCCGCGATTCCAATGGGCTATTGCTTCTTCGGTTTGTTCCAGACCTTCGACCCAATCGGCCGTCATGCCGTAGTTCATGAAGTCATACCCCATAATAGCGGGAGCTTTTGTGGTGTCGTTGATAACACGTTGGTATTGATCTATAGAATCTTTCCAGGTGAGATCCATTTGTCCTGAAAGAGTTTTGCTGCCCCAAATAGAACGTAAATAGTCATAAACTTTTTCGGTCATTGCTGTTGCTGAAGGATCGATTAAATTTTCCGATAAAGCAGTTTGGGAGTTTGTGCGATTGGCGGGACAGAAACTGTTGGATACGCAAATCGTTTCATTTTCATAGCCCCAACTGCCGTTATCCGTTGTGCAATAGTGCCAACTGGTAGTGCCAATAACACAGCCCTGAAAATTGCCTTTATCCGGATCGACATTTGAGTTTCTGACAATGCAACTTGCATTATTTTCCCATCCCCAACCATCCCCATCGGCATCGTCACCTGCAGCCGTGCAATAGATGACACCGTTTGATGCGTGGCTCGGTAAACTGGATGTACTTGAGCTGGATCTACTGGAACTTGAAACCAAAGAGCTGGATGAAATTAAACTTGATGAACTGGATGAAATTGAATTTGAACTGGATTGGCTGGAGCTGGTGATGGTCGAGCTGCTGTTCAAAGATGAAGTCGCCGGGTTGCCATTGCCACCGCCACCGCAAGCGGCAACAGATAATAAAAGAGTGAGGGATAAGGCCAGACTCAAACGAGTTGAATAATTCATTGGATCTCCGAATTTATTGTCGAAAGTTGATTGTTTATTGATCTTGTTATTGTTGTCCGATACATCGTCGGTGACAAAATGTAATCGGTTACGCGCAGTATGCCTGAAGATCGATAATTAACCTAGGCTGGCGCTGAAATTTTCTATCGAGTCAGGGAAAGTTGACCGGTTTGGCCTGAATCCCCATCTCATGTAAAATGCGCGCCTCGCTTTATTCCTCTTATCTATCTGGTTAAAAACATCATGGAAATCAATCCCTTATTGCTATCACTCAAAGATTTGACCGAACGCACCGAAACCCTCCGGGGGTATCTTTGACTACGAGTTAAAGAAAGAGCGTTTGACTGAAGTTGAATTGGAACTGGGGGAATCCAGTGTTTGGGAAACGCCTGAAAAGGCACAAGCCCTGGGGCGTGAGAGATCCAGTCTGGAGCTGGTTGTCAAAACCATTGATGATCTTGATAGTGGAATTGCCGATAGCCGTGAATTGCTGGACATGGCTGTCGAGGAGGACGATGAGTCCATGGTTGCCGAGGTTCAAAACGAACTGGATCGATTGGACAAGCATCTGGGGGTGTTGGAATTTCGCCGTATGTTCTCTGGCGAAACTGATCCCAACAATGCCTATCTCGATATTCAATCAGGATCAGGCGGAACCGAAGCGCAGGACTGGGCCGAAATGGTATTGCGTATGTATTTGCGCTGGGGTGAAGCCAAAGGTTTTAAAGTTACGCTTGAAGAAGTATCCGCTGGTGATGTCGCCGGTATCAAAAGTGCGACCATTTATTTTGAAGGTGAATACGCTTTTGGATGGTTGCGCACTGAAACCGGCGTGCATCGTTTAGTGCGTAAATCGCCGTTTGATTCGGGCAATCGTCGTCACACCTCTTTCTGTTCTGTGTTTGTCTCACCGGAAATTGATGACAACATCGAGATCGATATTAACCCTGCCGATTTGCGTATTGACACTTACCGCGCGAGTGGTGCCGGTGGTCAGCACGTTAACAAAACCGATTCGGCGATTCGTATTACGCACATTCCAACCAACATAGTCGTGCAATGCCAAAACGAACGCTCACAACACGCCAACCGCGATAAAGCCTACAAAATGCTGCGTGCAAAAATGTACGAGCACGAAATGCAAAAACGCAATGCAGAAAAGCAAGCACTGGAAGACAGTAAATCCGACATTGGCTGGGGCAGCCAAATTCGTTCGTATGTGTTGGATGATTCACGCGTGAAAGATTTACGCACCGGTGTGCAAACTTCCAATACCCAAGCAGTGCTTGATGGCGATTTGGATCAGTTTATTGTTGAGAGTTTGAAAGCGGGGCTCTAGGAAATAGACTATGGATCAGTATTCGCCGGGATTACACTTGCTGATTGATTGTTGGGGTGCCAATCACCTCACTGACATCGACGCCATAGAGCAAGCCCTGCGTTGCGCGGTGAAGGATTCTGGTGCAACTCTGTTGCATTTACAGTTACACTCTTTTGGTGAGAGTTGTGGTGTCACGGGGGTTGCGCTGCTTGCTGAATCACACATCAGTATTCACACTTGGCCCGAACGAAATTTTATGGCATTGGATGTGTTTTTATGTGGTTCTCGAAATGCGTATGCAGTGGTTGAATCAATTAAAAAAAGTTTTCAACCTAACGAAGTGAAGGTCACAGAAGTAAAACGCGGTTAACTCATTCCTGGATTAAGGAGCAATAAAAATGTCGCTGTTTGATTTTATTAAGAAGCAGTTTATTGATGTTATTGAATGGACAGATGATGCGACAGGAATTCTTGCTTACCGTTATCCCATGATGGATGCCGAAATTCAGAATGGTGCTCAGTTAACAGTACGGGAAACGCAAATTGCTTTGTTTGTTAATGAAGGTAAGATAGCTGATCAGTTTTCACCTGGACTATACACACTAACGACACAAACACTTCCTGTACTCACGAACTTGAATAACTGGGACAAGTTGTTTGCATCGCCGTTTAAATCCGACGTCTATTTCTTTAATACCACACGACAAATCAATCGTCGTTGGGGAACCTCAAATCCAATCACCTTGCGAGATACAGAATTTGGCGTAATCCGGTTGCGTGGTTTTGGTATTTACTCTTATAAAGTTCAGGATGTAGCTAAGTTTTATCTGGAAATTTCAGGCACAAAAGAAACCACCCGAGCAGATGATCTGGATGGCCAATTACTGGGCATGATTATTTCGGTGATATCCAATCATATCGCCAATTCAAAAATTCCATTTTTAGACCTGGCAGCAAACCAAACTCGCCTGGCAACTGAAGTCACAGAATTATTAAAGGTAGAGTTTCAAAAAATTGGATTGTTGTTGGAAGAGTTTCTGTTACAAAATCTGTCCTTGCCTGAAGAATTGCAAAAAATATTGGACCAGCGTATTGGTATGAATATGGTTGGTAATCTACAGCATCTCACTCAATATCAAACCGCACAAAGCATTCCTGTGGCGGCGGCAAACGAAGGTGGTGTTGCGGGGGTAGGTGCCGGTTTGGGTGCTGGATTAATGATGGCTCAATCCATGATGAATGCCTTGGATCAGCCTGCTACTAAACTTGGTGAGACAATTAAAGAAGATCCCTTTGTACTATTGGAAAAAATGCACGACTTGATGAAAAAGGGCATTATTTCTGAAGAGGAGTTTTCCGCGAAAAAAGCGGAAATTCTTGGAAAGATATAATTCAAGGTTTGCTGTGCCGAATGAGTCAACAATAACAATATGTGGATTAGTTGCTTTCTTACAGGAAGAATAAATGAGTGCATTAGTTCAAAAGGCGGTGCGAAGCACTAAATGTCTATGTTGTGGCGCCAATGTTGAAATTTATAATCACGCATCCATTCAGATCAGTTGTCGCTATTGTCAGTCCCGACTAATTCGTCAGGACATGAATTGGCAAGATCTGGGTAGCTCAGGTTTTTTTGCTGAGGATTTATCGCCCTTTCATCTAGGGATGCAAATTAATTACAAAAAAAAATCATTCATTATTATTGGTCGCGTTCAACAAAAATTCGCTGAGGGTATGTGGAATGAATGGTTGTGTCAGGGAGCGAGTCAGGAATTATTTTGGTTGAGCGAAGGTGCGGGGCAGTTTTACATCACCAAGCCCAGCACGCTGGGTATCAAACTGCCAGCATTCGAAGAAATTCAATTGGAGCGACAATTTGACCTTGGTGGTATTCGCTACAGCGTCACCAACATAGAACAGGCAATTTGTAACGCAACCGAAGGAGAAATTCCCTTTTCGATCAAACCCCAGCAGAAAGGATTTTTAGTTGATTTGATGGGTGAAGAAAACACTTTTGCCTCTATCGATTATATGGATGAACAGCCGGTACTGTATGTAGGTCACATTGCTGACTTGGGTGATTTTAAAATTGGCAATTCGCCTCTCAAGGTTGTGAAGCAAATTGACACAAAAGAATCCCGGTGTGCATCTTGTGGTGACACCATTCAGATCCGCTTTAAAGAAACCCAATCAGTCGTGTGTCAATCCTGTCGTGCTGTGAATGATGTGTACGATCATCAAAAGTTGGTTCTGGCCTACAGTCAACAAGAAAAAATCCTGAAGCCAAAAATTCCTATGGGGACATCAGGAATTCTTCAAGGAAAACAATATGAAGTCATAGGGTTTATGTTGCGTTATGCCGATGGTGATTATTGGGATGAGTATTTGCTCTATTCAGAAGTTACCGGTTTTCGTTGGCTGGTATGTTCCTCAGGTCACTGGTCGTTGTTAACCCCCTGTGGATCGCCACAGGCTCGAGGCGATGTATACCACAAGGGAATGCATTACAAACATTTCGCAACTTATCAATCCCAACTAAAAGGTGTGTTGGGAGAATTTTATTGGCGCGTTGATAAAGGCGAAAAATCAGAATGCACTGATTACATTTCTCCTCCTTTTGTCTTTAGTCGTGAAAAATCGAAAAAAGAAATTAACTGGAGTGAAGGCGTATACATTGAACCGGGAGATATCGCGCTGGCATTTGGTGTTGAGTTACCCGGGAAGCAGGGTATCGGAATCAATCAGCCATCTCCCAATGTTTGGCAGTATATGGCGGTGGCTGTTATCACAATCGCGCTAGGTTTGATTTCGTCATGGTTTGTTCATGTTGCACAGATTCAAAAAGTGTTTTTGAATGAAATCACTATGAAAGGTAATGCAGGCCGAACTTCAGTGACGAGCGAGCCATTTGATTTACATGCTGATCGTGGAATGTTGAGAGTTTACGCGAATACCAATTTAGATAACGACTGGGCAGAGTTTGATTATGTTCTGATTAATCAGGACACCAATGAATCCAGAAATTTTTATCATGAAGTGTCTTTTTATCATGGTTATGACGAGGGTTATTGGAGCGAGGGCTCAAAAGCGGGTGTGGCTGAGCTTGGTAATGTAAAAGCGGGTCGCTACGTGCTGGAAGTAAGCGCAACCGCAGATAGAATTTATGGGCAAGATAGAAAAGTAGGATTTTATGTATCGCATGGTGAGGCCAGTTTACAGAATTTCCTGGCGTTTCTGGTTGCCATTTTGATTCTTCCTCTTTTGATGTTGATATATAAGTATTACTTTGAAAAGCGTCGTTGGGATATGAGCGACCATCCATGGGAAACTGAATAATGAAAAAGCTGAGTTTATTTCGAGGTTATCTGCTGATCTGCTGTATTGCATTACCGGTTTATACCTACGCGGAATACTACGGGTATTTGTTGCTCGGGTCTGATGAAGAAAAATCGGATGTCAACACAGCACATGGTTCAGGTTTTCAGGGTGCCA
>CAMLRJ010000098.1 GCA_946482345.1 uncultured Cellvibrio sp. | reverse complement strand
TGTTTGATTAGATTCAAATCACTCGCATTACGAATATAGATTTTCAGGAGTGCGGGAGTAAGGGAGCAAGGCTGAACCAATTGATACTGATTTTGGATTTGTTGCGTCAGCACATCAAGATTATTGAAGGTAACCTTTAATTGCTGATTCACATCAAATGGGTGAGCAGTTTTGTGGCCAACTACACTCGCCGTTCCAGAAACAAAAACAAGTGCATGACTATCGTCTGTTTTTATAACACTGGCTCTGGAAAAAGAAGGGCTTCGGGGGCCGTATTCGGACGGATAAAAATAAGCACTTTGCTGATTCGGATTTTCAAAATGCACTGGCCGGACTTTACTTGCCACCGCATAAACTACCAAGTGTCCGCCGGAATGCCCCAATGCACAGGCAGACGGAAAAGACTCCTCACTCAATCCGGATGCACAAAAAGCATTGAATCTGCCAACACAAAATTGTCTATACCTTTCCAGCCCGTCTTCTTGCTGATTGATCCGCTCAAAATAATTCCAAACACGGATGAGATGCTGATACCCGGTATTGGCAATCACCCCCAGCAATTGGGAATAAATACTTTCTGTTGCCTCGGTAAGATTGTTAAATTCCTTTTCATCTGCCCAACAAGCTACCCACAGAAAATGATCCGAATGGGCAATCATCAACTTGTCGGTATTGGCCTTGATGACAGGCACTGAAGACAAAACTTGCTCACAGCAATTTTCTGGGCTTAATAATTCAAGCCCTGTACTTAACCAATCACTATTTGCTGTAAATTGACAACGACCATCAAAAATGATCCTGGCAAATTGATTGACATTATCCTGCGGATTGTCAACGTCCAGCATGTACTGAAAAGACAGCGCAGCCATGCAATCATCTCCATACCGTTTATTATGATCAAACTATTAATCAAACTACGAAAAGGCGCGCATTATAGTTTTATGCAGCGGGCTCGTCACCTGCAAACATACACTCAAAACTTGCAGGCCAATGACTGCTCCCTTAAAGTAGCCGCCTTCTGAGCGAGGAATCTATTATGACAAAAAGCGATCAGCAATCTGTTGCACCCCATCCGGTTCTTGAGGAGTATTACGATGACATCTCCCAGCGAAGAACCAAAGTTGATCACATGTTTGATTCTTCCGCAGAACATTACGACTGGATCACCAATGTCATGAGCTTTGGCTCGGGCCGCATGTATCGCCGACAAGCATTGTTGCGTGCAGGTGTCAAAGAAGGCCATAAAGTATTGGACGTTGGTGCAGGCACAGGCGTGGTTTCTCTTTTGTCACAGGAAATTGTTGGGCCATCAGGTTTGGTAGTAGCGCTTGACCCAAGTAAAGGGATGCTATCCGAAGCAGTGAAGTCAGGTGTGTCTCTTGCCAGCCAGGGCCTGGGTGAACTGTTGCCTTTTGAAGACAACACTTTTGATTTTGTCACTATGGGGTATGCGCTGAGACACGTCGCCGATCTGAAAATGGCGTTTGCAGAATATAAACGTGTATTGAAACCCGGCGGAAAAATACTGCTACTGGAAATTACTCGCCCGGATGGAAAAATCAAAAAAGCATTTCTTAAATTTTATTTGAAAATTGTTATCCCCAATATTGCCCGCGTATTCAGAAGAAGCGCCGACAGCAAAGTGTTGATGCGTTATTACTGGGATACCATAGAACAATGTGTTCCGCCTGACGTTATTGTCAATGCATTAAAAGAAACCGATTTAATCGATAGCAAGCGCGCCGTAGTGTTGGGTATTTTCAGTGAATACACAGGAATCAAACCATGAGCCTGTTAACCACTGAAGAAAAAGAATTAGCCAATTTATTGATTGCCGCTTTGGATCTTGAAGATCTGACCGCAGAAGACATTCTGCCGGATGCACCTTTATTTGATGCCAGCAATCCTGACAGCCTCGGCCTTGATTCAATTGACGCACTGGAAATTTCCCTAGCTGTAGCCAAACACTATAACGTTCAACTTAAAGCAGACGATGAAAATAACAAATCCGTCTTCCACAGCTTGAAATCGCTTTCTGCATTTATTCATGCACAAAAAAGTTAATCTATTTATTCAGATTGTATTGATAGCTTGCTATCCCCTTATAGCGCATCTATCAATACTGCTGAATAAACCTGAACTGCACCTGATAGCATTTTGTTGTGTATTAACCGGCGTTTTGTGGCACGGAATAATCAAACCAGACATTCGTATCTGGATTTGGTTTGTGTTAATCAACCTGGCATTTTTTATCTTGAGTCGCTATCGACTTGATATTTATGTGTTGTACATTCCGCCCTTGTTAATTCCTTTACTGTTGTTAATCTATTTTGGCAAAACCTTGTTACACAACGAGATACCGTTGATTACCGCCATAGCCGATGCAGCAAGAGGCCCCCTGACACCCGCCATGCAAATATATACCCGCAAACTCACTCAGGTTTGGTGTTTGATTTTTGCTTTATTGATTGTTGAAAGTTTGATGTTGATTAGTTTTTACAATCTTTCCGTTTGGTCATGGGCAACCAATTTTGTTAACTATATTCTGCTGGCGATTATTTTTATCGGGGAATTTGCATTTCGAAAAAAGAAATTTCCTGAGCATGATCATCCAACCTTCTGGGATTACATCAAAATTATTGGTCAATCTTTCAGGAAACGCGTATGAATTCGAGCAAGATTCACGATCAGGAAATTGCCATCATCAATCCTTTTTCGGCAGAAAAGGTTCTGGCATTTCACCAATCGCAGACCAAAACCCAGCAGGATTTTATATCGGACGTATTGCATTTATCGGCGCAATTGCCGGATGTAAGCCATATAGTGAACCTTTGTCAAAATCGATATTATTTTGCTGTTGCTTTTTGTGCATTAGCCTTAAAGAAAATTGTTAATCTTTTACCCAACAACAAACAATGGCAAACGCTTGAAAACCTCAGCAAAGAATACAATACCTCCTTTGCTGTTGCCGATTGCACAGAAAAATTTCCATTAACCACGATCAATGTTGCCGATTATTTAGCAAATGTCATTCACCATCCGATTAGTCACCCCGCGATTAATCACTGCCCCTCTATTCCTTTTACACAATTAGTGGCCATTGCCTTTACTTCCGGCAGCACAGGAAAACCGGCAGCCAACCCCAAAATATGGGGCACATTAGCAACAACAGCTCAACTACTCAGCCTGCGCATTATTGAAGGAAAAAATCAGGATCTGGTAATTGTTGGCACGGTACCGGCGCAACATATGTATGGTTTGGAAACCACCATTATGTTGCCTTTACAAGCAGGCTTAATGTTCGACAGTTCAAAACCTTTTTTTCCTTTTGATATCCAGCATGCACTCGCCACCTATTCTACAAAAACATTATTGATAACGACGCCCATTCATCTGCGCACCATGATTAACTCCAATCTTGAAATGTCAGGAATTTATGGATTAATTTCCGCCACAGCACCTCTCGATATTCAAACAGCCGAAAAAAGCGAAAAACTGTTGAATACAAAAGTCTGGGAAATTTTTGGTTGCACCGAAGCAGGCAGCATGGCAACTCGACAACCCACGCAGTCTTCCCGGTGGCAACTCTTAAATGGTTTTAGATTAAATCAATATGGTGACAAAACTATTGCCACAGCCTCTCACCTAATGGAAGAAGCCATTATTCAGGATCAAATAAAAATTGAATCACCGGAGCACTTTACCTTATCGGGGCGTGCAACCGACTTAATCAATATTGGAGGCAAACGGTCGTCATTGGCCGATATTACTATTCAACTTCTTGAAATCGATGGCGTAGAAGATGCAATAGTATTTTTGCCCAACACACAAGAAGAGGTTGAGGTCCGAACTGCCGCGTTTGTAGTGAGTAGCCTATCCGAAAAAGAATTAATTACCGCGCTCGCATTAAAAATAGATCCAACATTTATTCCTCGACCACTAACAATCATTAACAGATTGCCAAGAAACGAAACCGGAAAAATTTCGCGCGACGTAATTGAACAACTATGGAAAAAACACCATGCAAACTGATGTTCAATTTCAAATACTCATCCCGGCAGAACACCCGTGTTTCGCTGATCACTTTCCAGGTGACGCATTGGTTCCAGGCGCGCTATTGCTCAAATGGATAGTGAGAGAGATTGAAAGCAGAACACATTGTGAAATCAGTAAGATTAAAACGATAAAGTTTTTAGCTTCTGTAAGACCCAAACATATAATGCATGTAATAACCCAACAGTCTGCTGCCCGCCCCAACAGTTTCAATCTGGAATGCACAGTTGACGACTTGATTGTCATAAAGGGCCAAATGGAATATCGGAATGTCCTGGAAAAACACTAAAGAAAAAGGAAGCCTGCCTGCTATAAAATTATTAGCAATAATCGCTCATTATTGTGGCCGGTCAGTTATTTTTTTCTTGCTATACCCCATTATTTTTTATTATGTACTGACAGCTAAGGCTGCTGTTAATAGCTCGAAACAATTTTTGAGGCACGCAACGCAACAACCCGTATCTTTTGCTCAAGTGTTTATGCATTTCATGACCTTTGCACGCGTGTCCGTGGATCGTTTTTTTATTTTAAAAAACCAATTGACTCAATTTGATATATTAATTGAGGAGAGTGATATTTTTGATTTGGTCAAAAAAAAGGGCTGCATGCTAGTCACGTCTCATCTGGGCAGTTTCGATGTAATGCGAGCCCTGGCAGCGTATACGCAACACATTCCGATTAAAATATTGTTGGATGTCAAACACAACGCCAATTTCATGCAATTACTTCAAGAACTGAATCCACAGTTGGCAACACAAATCATAGACACTAATACACCAGCGCCTGCGCTTGCGCTTACGCTTAACGAAGCAATTAACCATTCATTTAATATTGGCGCGATGGTTGATAGGTGTCATCCGAATGAGACGACGGTAGAATGTGAATTTTTAGGTCGTCCAGCACAATTTCCGATGAGCGCATGGCAATTTGCCAGCGTATTAAAAGTACCCGTAGTCGCTTGTTTTGGTATTTACCTTGGCGACAATCAGTATCGACTGGACTTCAAGCTGATCAGTGAAAATCTTGGCGCATCCAGAAAAGAAAGGGACAAGATTATTCAAGGTGCTATACATGAATATGTTAAAACGCTGGAAGGCTACGCCATAAAATATCCTTTTAACTGGTTTAATTTTTATGATTTCTGGAAAAATGAATCCACTCGCAATTAATCACTTCACTTATACCAGCTGTTTGGGCGCGGGTAATCAAGCGAATTGGAAATCGATTGAATCCGGAACCTCTGGTCTCAAACCCTGCGATTTCCCCAATACCAATTTAGCGACATGGATAGGTGAAGTTGATAATTTGGATATTGCGCTGCCCGGTCAATGGAAAGAATTTGATTGTCGTAATAATCGATTGGCATGGCTGGCGCTTAATCAGGATAATTTTCTAACCGAAGCACAAAAAATTATCGCCACTTATGGATCGGATCGGGTGGGAGTTTTTATGGGAACCAGTACCTCGGGCATTCTCCAATCCGAATTGGCTTATATGGAATCCACAGAGCATCTGCCTGATTGGTATCATCATTCAACTACGCATAATATTTCTTCGATAGCAAAATTTATTCAAAAAGTGTTTGCACTCCGCGGCCCTTGCATATCAATTTCTACCGCATGCTCTTCCAGTGCAAAAGTGTTTGCATCCGCACAAAGAGCGATTAACTCCGGCGCTTGTGATGCTGCGATTGTTGGTGGTGTTGATAGCCTCTGTTTAACAACACTTTATGGCTTTCATTCGCTGCAACTGTTATCAACTCACCCTTGTAAACCTTTTGACGCAACACGCAGTGGTATTTCGATTGGAGAGGGTGGAGGCTTTGCTATTCTTGAAAAAAATACGGATGCTGATTTATGGTTGCTGGGCTTTGGCGAAAGCAGTGATGCTTATCATATGTCGTCACCGCACCCCGATGGAGAAGGCGCTTATTTGGCGATGGAAATGGCATTACAAAAAGCCAGCATAACGCAAGATTCAATCGATTATATTAATTTGCACGGCACAGGAACACTTGCCAATGATTCGGCTGAATCTATAGCCGTCAATCGTTTTGTTGGCAATTCCGTTCCTGCAAGCTCCACAAAAGGTTGGACGGGACACACCTTGGGTGCCGCCGGAATTATTGAGGCTTGCATTTGTTTGCAATCCATTCAACATCAATTGCTTCCACAAAATCTCAACATTACTAATATTGATAGCAACATGAATATTCGCATTATTAGCCAGCCCATCAATAAAAAATTAATAGGGCACTGAGCAATTCTTTTGGTTTTGGCGGCAGTAACGCCAGCCTAGTTTTGGGAAGACTCCAATGATAAATGCTTATATTCATTCAATTGGTATGGCTGCACCAGGAATGCAGAATTGGCAACAAGCCTCTAAAATATTATCAGGTGAAATCGATTATCATTTTTTTGAACTGGATAAATATAAGCCTGATTTATTGCCACCCAATGAACGACGACGCGCTACAGAGATGATACGGCTCGCATTTCGTATTTGCGAAGATGCTATGTCGCAGTCATCAATTAAGATGAATGAGTGTGCCAGTGTTTTTGCATCCTCTGATGGTGATCATTTTATTATTGATCAAATTTGTAGAACCTTATGTACACCAGAAAAAATGGTATCTCCTACACAATTTCATAATTCCGTGCATAATTCAGCGGCCGGTTATTGGAGTATAGCGGCACAAAGCCATCTGGCATCTACAAGCATTTCTGCTTTGGATGATAGTTTTATTGTAGGCTTATGTGAGGCCATGTCATTTTGTGAACAAGAACAACAACCTGTTTTGTTCGCTGCTTACGACACTTCTCCACCAGAACCTTTATTGAAAAAAAGAAAAGTGTTACATGATTTTGGTATTTCATTATTGCTAACACCAACACCCGATTCAAAAACTCTGGCAAAGTTGGAAATATCAACCACATCGCAAACAGCAGAAACGCCATCAAATCCCCAAGTGTCTTTTTTGCGAGAGACCAATCCGGCGGCGAGATCCCTCCCCCTTTTAGAAAATATTAGCTTAAAAAAAACAGCTGACATTTTCTTTAATATTGATTCCGGCCCAACCTACAAAGTAAGGCTTGAACCATGTTAAATGCAGTTGATATTGCAAAGCTGATTCCTCACGGCAAGAATATGTCCTTACTTGAAAAAGTAACCACATGGGATGACAACACTATTCGTTGTAGTGCCGTTAATTTTCTATCACCCAATAACCCTCTGGTTGAAGAGGGTCTGTTGGACAACACAATCTTGATAGAGTACGCTGCACAAGCAGTTGCTGTTCACCTTTCATTATTGAGTGGATCTTGTGGCATACCAAAATCCGCCTATATAGGTGCCGTTAAGGATGTTGTTTTAGCGCAAAAAATTCATCCTGATGCAGAAATTGAAATAACCGCAATCTGTTTATTAATAAATGAAACGGGTTGTGTTTATAACTTTGATGCAATGCAGACCAATATCAGCCTAATTTCTGGAAAAATTTATTTAAATTATCTCAGCCAACCGTCCAATTAAGGAGAACGCCATGCTATTAAAATATTTTAAATTTATTACCACGCTTTTATTTCTGCTCTGTTCAACACTGAGCCTTGCAGAAAATAGTTTGATTGCCGCAGAAAAAGAAGAAATTAAAAAGAACTTTGCTGGCGGCTCAGCTCAAGTTAAAAAAGCTATTGATTTATTGGAGTGGACGGGGATTTCTGATTCCTCAGTATTTACTACCCCGGCAGAAAGATTAAAGGCAGGCTACATGAGCGAATCCAAAGTAGATTTGGAAACAAATTCCTGGCTTGCTAAAGGCTTGGCTCTTTCTGGTGACCCTAAGCATAAAGAACTGCTGAATAATATATTTAACAGCGAAGCACCAAAAAAACTGCGCAAGCACGTAAAAATTGCACTTAATAGAATTGATCAATTTACAGTTTGGAATCCTATTATTTCAGCCGGTACTGACGCAGCAAAATCACAGACCGAACTTGATCTTCTGCGCATTAAAAACATGTTTAATTCAAACCGCGGGGATTTAATGGGTGTGGCTACACGCAAGGTATATTTTAACCATGTAGCTAATTTAGAATTGACCAACATTCTAAGTATCAAGTTAAAAGAGAAGTATGCAAGCGCCAGCACTGCTGACGATGTTGATGCATACTCTTGGATGTGTAGAACTCTTGCAGAGTCTGGCAATAAAGAATACAAAACCATTTTAGAAGAAGTAGCGAATAATCCACAGACAAATAAAAAGCTGGCCAAATATGCCAAGAAATATGCTGCATATTTATAAAATACCCCTGATTAGAAGAGATCATTAAAATGGAAAACAAACAAATCCCAGAGCAACTTTTGTCATTACTGGTCTGCCCGATCAGTAAAGGCTCTCTGGTTTATGATCGCCAGGCACAAGAATTAATTTGCGAAAAGAGCGGCTTGGCTTACCCCGTACGGGACGGCATTCCCGTAATGTTGGAGTATGAAGCCAGAAAACTACAGGGATAACATGCTGATTACTGCCGATTATTTTGCCATGACTTTAGTGGCACTATATCGGCTGTTTTCACAGAAGAAACCGGATTTTCAACCAATCTATCTTCAATCCTGTCCTGCATGGGCGATTTAATAACCTGATGATACAAAGGTTCAAGCTGCTGGAGTGCGGCCTGCATTTGATAATAATTTGTCTGCAAACTTTCAACCTGCTGCGCCAAGGTATTTTTTGTACCTTGCAGTTGTGCGAGTCGCAGCATGTGCTGCTCCAGTAAATGTTTTTGATATTGATTGTGATGATGCAAAGGCGCCAACGCTTCGCGCAACCAATACACAATATGCTGATTGATATCCACATACACTTGTCGTACTTCATTCACCAGACTGCTGATAAACCGGCTGATGAATGTACTTTTACTACTCAACAAATTGGAAAGTGATGCGCGGAAATCATTGGCGTGATTGTGTAATTGACGAAGACGGCGACGCTGTTTTTGAATTTTCAATAAATGACTGATCATCAAATCGCCATCGCGTATACCGTGTTCAGGGCGAGAGTAAATGGATTTTACTACTCTGTTCACCCGGTCAATTTCACGCTCCAGATGTTGCATGCTGCTATCAACATCATCAAAGAATTTTCCAATTGCATTTGAAAGCCCTTTTGTAGTCCAGCTTTCTGCAAGATTTTT
>CAMLRJ010000097.1 GCA_946482345.1 uncultured Cellvibrio sp. | reverse complement strand
ACAGCGGCCAACATCACCGGCCTTGAAAAATCGATTCCTTTATCTTGCTTATACTGGCGATATTCGTTCCTTTCCTGGTCAGTAATATACAAACGAAATTCTGTATCGAAACAAATTTTTCGCTTGCTGGACAAAGGCTCAAGCAACATCAATAAATGCGAAATCACATCTGTACTTTTATCTTTGCGATTATCCACAGGAAAATTGTGTATCCAACGACTGTAGGGTTTTTGCGTACCGATACGAAAAGGTGTAGATAATGAAAAAAGCGCAAATAACAAGGTCTTTATTGTAGTGCGCACATCAATAATGACCTGATAATCATTTTTATGCATCAACGACCAAACAGCAGCCACAAAACGAAACACACTGGAATTTTCTTTTTTACCAAAACTGATTATCTTATCCACAGCTGGATGCCCTTCAAATAAAGGAGCAATATTGTCATTTAGTACATAATGCACTTCTGCATCCGGGAACGTTTTTTTTAAACTGGAACAAAGCGCTGCAGTTAAAATAGCGTCGCCCACACGACGAAATCGAATGACTAAAATTTTCTTAATAGGTTTCTGCATGAAAACTTTCATTGTATTTCTGTATCGTTTGCCCTGATAACAAAAAATATCGATACATCACTAACAATGATATCAACAATTCCCTTTCATCATCATAAAATTGCTCAACCCACTCATGGGCTTGACGAATAATTTGTTCGGCCTCCTGTGGATTTTTTTCATAAAACTCTACTTTTTCTTTGAAATCGCTGTAATCATCCTTTAATAGAACATAATGATAATCAGGAATTAATTTACCCTCCATAAACCAGGTTTCATATCGAGGCTTTCGCATAAAACAAAGTGAGTTGGAAGCCATAATCCATTTGGTATTGGTTGCCACATCGTAACCTTCTATGCTCAACAAATATTTATAGGTTAACTGCTGTGAAATCGACATAAAAGGCTTGGCATAGATACTACCTCTGCTTTTTTTGGCAGTATCACCTATATCAAATAACGGATCATTAAAAAAACGTTCAAGGAAAACCTGACGCTCAGGATTATTAGTTTTACCTCGCCAAAGTACCTTACCGATTTTCTGCGAAAATGTTTGCTGATCTTTAACACGATAATAATGACGTATTTTATTCAATTTTAATAAAATAGAGTTGGCATTTTCTTGCCCAACACAAACAGGTCGACTTTTTAAAAAACGAGGATATGAAGGTACTGTTGTTATATCACCAAACAAAAAGGCTGTTTTCCAATTTTCTGGAAAGTAATTTAATAATTGTAGGAAATCAATAACATAGGCAAGACTTTTTTTATCTGCTGAAAAATCTTTAATCGCTTCTACTTCAACATCTAAAGAAAAAGGCTGCTGCAACTTACAGTAGTAACCAACTCGCTCAGACAATTTGGCCTGCTCATTTGATGACATATTTCGATATCTATCCATCAACAGAGAAAACTGGTGCTGCCAGTAATACTTCGGTATTGCTAATCGCATAAGACCACGAATATAGCAGGATGATTTATATAGATTTTTATTTAATTGATCCGACCACTGCATCGGTAAACACCTTTACATATATAGCCTGAGAAAATATAGCCATCGAGAGTGCTATCAGTACAACCCATTAGTTGCTGCAATCTGTATTGTTCCTCAAGATCTTTACATTCTGATGTCATCAAACATATTTTCTGGATTTAGGACCCAAGCCAGGCAACCACATCAACACCTACAAAAAGCTATTCCAATATGAAATCAAATACAGAATGCTTCATGAGCATCACGAAACCCGGCTGTAATTACCCAAGATTGCTCCGTGTCACCAGGAAAGGACAAGCATCAGGAATTAAAGATGCAAAGTTTTAAGACCCAGTGAATTGAAAGGAAAAATAGGAGTATCTTTAGGCTAAAAATCAAGGCTATTTCAATACAGAAATATCAACCAAGAGACTAGCAATAATCGGCATAAATCCTGACAATAGCGCACCTTTTTTCAGCTTTCTGACTCGATTATGACGGCAATTTTATTTTCCAAACCCGGGGCACAGCCCTGGTTGCTAACCTTCGGCTTTCTTAATGCACTCACCATGGCAGTGATCAGCCTGGGAATTTCTACGGATGATTATTCTGTGCTTGAATGGGGCTACAGGAGTCTCGGGCTCATTCTACAATTCACCCTGATCAGTTTTTTATTAGTATTGCCCATCAAGTTGATCAGTCTGATTTATGCACCTCTCAAAAAACCACTGGCAATCGTGCTGTTTGCTTCCGCACAATTATTAATCATCACCAACCTGCAAATTTATTCGCTTTACCATTTTCATATTAATGGCATGGTAATGAATTTATTGTTCAGTGGTGCACTGCTGGAAAACATCGCTTTCTCATGGCAAATGTGGCTAAGTATTTTGGTGATTTTTTTATTCAGTATTTTGATTCAATTTTTATTTTTGTATTTTATTGAAAAACGCGGCTGGCTAAACTCAATATCAGGAAAAAAATGGATAGGTGGATTTTTAGTGATTGAAACCCTGTTTATTCTTCTCAATGGTTTTGCTGATGGATTTAAATGGGAAACAGTTACCAGTCAAAATCGTTATATTCCCTGGTTGCCACCTATCACCATGCGATCAAAGCTAAAAAAAATGGGGTTCGATGTAAACACCAAAAAGGAAGTGAGCTTATCAGTTAAATCTTCCGGCGTTCGCTATCCACTGGAGCCGCTTAATTGCCCTGCAGAAAAACCGCTCAACATTATTTTTCTGGTGGTTGATTCATTGCGGTTTGATATGGTGACACCGGAAATCATGCCCTTTACAGCGGCATTAAAAAATCAGGCGCTGAATTTTGATAATCATTTCAGCGGTGGCAACTCTACCCGTTATGGCATGTTCAGTTTATTTTACGGATTAAACGGAGCTTATTGGCACCCCATGTTAACGCATGAACGCGGTAGCATTTTGTTTGACCTGACTCTGGAAAAGCAATATCAGCATTTTATTTATGGCAGTACCAAATTGACTTTCCCGGAATTCGACCGAACAATTTTTTCAAAATTACGAACCGAACTAAACAAAGGTCCGCATAAAACCAGTGCTGAAAACGATGCAGAAATTAGTAATCAATTAATTAACAAAATCGATGCTGCCGATACCAGCAAACCTTTTTTCGGATTTTTATTTTATGATGCCCCGCATGCTTATAGCTTGCCGAAAGATTATCCAAAAGTATTTGAGCCCAGGCTGGATAATGTTAATTATCTCGCACTGGACAAAGACTATGATCCCTTGCCCTTTTTGAATCTGTATAAATCAACTGCACATTATGTTGATAAGCAGATTCAAAAAGTCATAGATCATTTACAAAAGCGTGCATTGCTGGAAAATACGCTCATTATTATTACCAGTGACCACGGTCAGGAATTTAATGAAACAGGTGGTAATCATTGGGGCCATAACAGTAATTTCAGCATCTGGCAAACCAAAGTTCCTTTGCTAATTTTGTGGCCAGAAAAAACTGCCCACACTTATACACACCTCAGTTCACATGAAGATATAGTACCCAGCATAATGCAAGAATTAATGGCGTGTACCAATCCGATTAACCGTTATTCAACCGGACAATCTCTATTTGATCAAACAGCACAACAGTCACAGGATCGCAGTTTGTTAATGGAAACCTGGACGGAAAGAGCTATTTTTTATCAAAATAAAATGTTCTTTTTCGATAACTTTGGCAAAGGAAAAGTTTACGATGAAAATTACCGCATACTGGATAACCAACAACTCCCTGCTGCAGTGATACAAGATAATCTCGAAAAAATTTCACGATTCCTGAAGCATTAATCCATGACAGATTCAATATAAAGCATCATAGGATTATTTAGGTAATTCAATAACCACCCGCGCGCGTTGAATGGCGCGCCTGTTTACTATTTGCTGACCACGGACTGCAACATTTAAGATTCGCTTAAGTTAATCAAAATAAACTGCAGGGTATGTCCAACATCGATTTGTTGTGTGTACCTATTAGCGAGTTTTGATTATGGTAAACCCCCTTTCCAATTTTTTATTTTCAGGCCCTTATCGATTTTTATTCCGTATGTTATTGATCGGTCTGGTCTTCTTGAGTATCAGCCGTTTAGGTTTACTGGCTTGGCAATATGATCGTGTTGCTGAAACCGAACAACTGATGAATATTATCATTCAAGGTATTCGCGCCGATTTGATTATGGTCAGCCTTTGGATCTTATTTCCTTGCCTCATTATTTTATTGTTTAAACCCAATCAATGGAAAAATGCTTGGGAAACGTTTTCTTATTATTGGGCTGTTGCAGGTGCCGCACTGATCATTTTTATGGAATTGGCATCACCCGGTTTTATTATGCAATATGATATTCGGCCTAACCGTCTGTTTATCGAATATTTAAAGTATCCCAAAGAAGTTTTTTCTACTTTATGGAATGGATTTCGAATTCCTCTCTTGCTGGGTATTGTTCTGACGGTCGTCTTCAGTGTTATTGCTGCAAAATTAATTAAAGATACAAAACCTGTATCTGCAGATGTTAGCTACAAAAACTTAATCATTACCTGGCCGATTATTATTTTGTTTTTAGCTATATCCATTCGTTCAACGACCCAACATCGCCCTGCAAACCCCGCATTTTTTTCGATTACGGGTGACGCACTGGTTAATTCACTGGTCATCAGTTCAAGTTATTCGGTGTTATTTGCCATTTACAATATGAAACATGAATCCAAGTCCAGCGAAGTTTATGGCAAACTGGATAAGGCTACCGCTATCAAAGAAAATCTTGACTGGCCATGGTTACAAAATTACCAATTCAATAACCCTGAGCTACCAACCTTACACAAACAAATCGCTGCAATAAAACGTGATAAGCCCCTTAATCTCGTTATTTTGTTACAAGAAAGTCTAGGCGCAACCTTTGTACAAAGTCTCGGTGGATTGCCAGTAACACCTGAACTGGAAAAGTTAAAAGATGAAGGCTGGTGGTTTGAACAACTTTACGCTACAGGAACACGATCTGTTCGTGGAATTGAAGCGGTGGTTTCCGGTTACCCACCAACACCGGCACAAAGTGTTGTAAAACTTTCGTTGTCACAAAAGAATTTTTTTACTATTGCTGATTTATTAAAGCAACAAGGATTCCACACCGAATTTATTTACGGTGGTGAAGCACATTTCGATAATATGCGCAGCTTTTTTACTGGCAATGGCTTCCAGCAAATGATTGATATCAACGATATACAAAATCCGGTGTTTGTTGGCAGCTGGGGCGCAAGTGATGAAGATCTGTATAATCATGCGCACCAACATTTTTTACAATTACATCAACAAAAAAAGCCTTTTTTCAGTTTGGTTTTTTCATCCAGCAATCACGAGCCTTTTGAATTTCCTGATGGGCGTATTGAATTGTATGAGCAGCCCAAAAACACCGTCAACAATGCTGTTAAATATGCAGACTATGCTCTGGGTGATTTTATTAAAAAAGCGAAAGCCAGTGCTTATTGGGAAAACACTGTATTTTTAATCGTAGCCGATCATGACAACCGTGTTTATGGCAATAATTTAGTGCCTGTCGAAAAATTTCAGATTCCCGGATTAATTTTAGGCGCTGACATTCAACCGAAAAAAATTAAATCCCTTGCCAGTCAAATTGATTTGGCGCCCACTCTTTTTTCACTAATAGGTGTATCTGGAGAGCACCCGATGTTGGGACGTGATTTTACCAGGTATCCGAACCAACCCGGTCGAGCTATTATGCAATTTGAAGATTATTTCGCTTTATTGGAAGAGAACAAGTTAACTATTTTGAAACCTGATGCCACTGCAGTAGCAGCTGAATATAATCGCACAGAAAAGAAAGTACATTTACTGGAAACCCCCGTAAAAACAGAAGACAAACAAAAAGCGATTGCGCATGTATTGTTGCCTTCTATTTTGTACAGGAATCAAAGCTATCAAACATCAAAAAAGATAACGGAGTAAATGATTTATCTGCCAAGCCAAATTTGATCCAATTTTTTACGTGATGATGGATTTTCTTTTTCACGAAAGTTATCTGGCAAGCTTTCTCTGTTGCCTATTTTACCTATAGCAAACGCCATCAAGACATCATCCGTTTCAGTATCTATACCCAGGAAATTTTCAATTTTTTGTTTTTGTATGCCCGCCATCCCATGACAATAAAAGCCTTCATATTGAGCTTGCAATACCAAACTCATCCAGGCTGCTCCACAGTCAAATGCATAATGTGCATTGGATTTTCCATTATGTTCAAATTGTTTTTTTCCAACCAAAAAACCAATTACGCTGGCATCTTTTGCCCACAACTGATTAGTTTCGTTTAATAAAGATAAATATTCATTAAACGTTTTTTCACTGGATGTATAAAAACGCCAGGGCTGCGCATTAAAACAGGATGGCGCAAAACGGGCGGCATCCAAAATACGCGCAAGAACTTGGTCATCCATAACAGTTTTAGTAAAAGCTCGCGGTGACCAACGATGTGACAATTGCTCCAGGACACCGGAAAGTGGATCTCTT
Source organism: uncultured Cellvibrio sp. (assembly GCA_946482345.1). The sequence continues at coordinate 2,671 of CAMLRJ010000097.1, read as the reverse complement.
AATGAAAAATCAATTGACATAAAATTCTCCGCATTAAAGAATTAAGATTACACACCATAAAATTCGATATCCATATTGGGATTATTTTCTATCATTTAACAAAGCTGTAAACTTACCTACACACTCATCCAACCAGCCAAAAATCAACCTTTGTTTTGTATCTGAAGCGGATTCTATGCTTTGAATACAGGACACCATATAGCGCTTCGACTGTTTAGCCAAATAAAGCTTTACTTTTATTCTCCATATTGATTGCTCAACCGGTTTTAATTGAACATTAATACGTGAATTGTCGATGATTGCTGTTCCAGATTTAAGATGAAAATGTGCCGATAAGCTTTCGGGAACAAACAAATCAGGCTGACGCAAATGCGCCCGAATGTTTTTTTCAACGGCCGATGGATATTCAGCCGCCAGCGTTTTCCATGCCGTTTTAGTCCATGCATGGGGAACATGAGGCAAACGGAAATATTGTTGATCAAACCCTAACAAGTGAGCACAATTTTGTTGCAACCCCCAAAAACTGATACGGGATTTTTTTTTGTCTTTTTTAAACCATTGAACAATCGGATTCCACCACTGTACCGCAGGTTGTGCTCGCCATTTACCTCTCAATACCACCTTATTATCCCGAAAAAAATCCTCAGGCGCTGCCGGGCTAATCAACACAAAGTCATCATTTAAAAATAAAAATTGTTCGGCAAGATCCGGAATTTTCCAAATCAACGAACTGATCGCCATGCTGTTGAAACTTGGCAATGCCGATTCATAGCCCTGAAAAATAATATTGTGATCAATAAGTTTAATGCGAGATTCAAATTCGGTACCTTTTATCGCTTGCATTAACTGCGGTTGTTGATTATCGGTGACAATAAAAATAGTACGAATCCAGGGTGCAAATTTTAAAAGTGATGTAACACAATAATCCAATTCACCCGCATTATGAAAACGGGTTTTGCTGGCAGATTTAGGGCGAGCACCGCCAATCGACTGCAAATAATCTTCCAATTTTTTTGCATGTTGAGGATCGCTTCCATCTACCCAGGTGATTACAGCGTCTATTGGGTTTTGTTGCATAATTTTCTCTGTATTGCCTTTCACCCTCCTAACCTCCCCCTTGGCAAGGGGGAGGAACATTACTCCCTAATTAATATGGAGTGATATCTGTCCCCTCCCCTTGCCAAGGGGAGGGCTAGGGTGGGGTGAAGTAAAAAAAACCGATCACAAGGATCGGTTTTTGAATTAAATTAAAACTTAAATATGTTCAACCTTATCAATTTCATATTCAACATCACCACCAGGCGCTTTCACAACCACCACATCGCCCTCTTCTTTACCGACCAATGCACGTGCAATGGGTGAATTAACAGAAATTTTATTGGCTTTCACATCAGCTTCGTCGTCACCGACAATTTGATATGTGGATTGCTGCTCAGTTTCTACATTAATGATTGTCACGGTTGAACCGAAAATCACTTTTCCTGTGTGTGGGATTTTAGTGACATCAATAATTTGCGCATTGCTTAACTTGCCTTCAATTTCCTGAATGCGGCCTTCGCAAAAACTTTGTTGTTCACGCGCAGCAGAATATTCAGCGTTTTCTTTTAAATCACCGTGTTCACGTGCTTCAGCAATCGCTTGCACTATGCGTGGACGTTGTACTTTTTTCAGATCTTCCAATTCTGCTTGTAATCTTTCAGCACCCTGCTGGGTCATAGGAAATTTTGCACTCATGCGCCTGTCCTCTTGTGTAAATCTTGTAAACGACGAACATCAATTTCACCGTCAAGATCCTCATTTAACGCCATACACACTGCAATACCCGCCGCTAATGTAGTGTTGTAATAAACACGATGATTTTCTGCGCTACGACGAATTGACGATGAATCACGCGTGGCCTGGCGACCTTCAACCGTGTTAATAATTAAATCTATTTCATCGTTTTTAATCATATCGACAATATGCGGGCGGCCCTCCTGTACTTTATTAATCACTTGTACATTCAAGCCTGCTTTCTGCAAAACTGCAGCCGTACCGCGGGTGGCAACCAATTTAAAACCTAATTCTGCCAAATCTTTGCCAACACCCACTATGCCATCTTTATCCATATCACGCACACTGATAAACGCAGTACCTGATGAAGGGATACGATTATTGGCGCCCAATTGTGATTTTCCATAGGCCTCACCGAAAGTATCACCTACACCCATTACTTCGCCGGTGGATTTCATTTCCGGGCCGAGAATAGGATCAACTGCCGGAAATTTATTAAATGGAAATACAGCTTCTTTCACACTGAAATAAGTTGGAATAATTTCTTTGGTAAAACCTTGCTCTGCCAAAGAAGTTCCCGCCTGGCAACGCGCTGCTACTTTTGCCAGAGAAACCCCAATACATTTTGAAACAAACGGCACAGTACGTGACGCGCGCGGATTCACTTCAATCACATAAATTTTTTCATCCTGATAGGCAAGCTGTGTATTCATCAAACCAATCACGCCTAATTCGATTGCCATTTTCTTTACGATTTCGCGCATGTCATTTTGCACATCCGCAGGCAAAGAATAAGGCGGCAGTGAACAAGCAGAATCGCCCGAGTGAACACCACACTGTTCGATGTGTTGCATTATGCCGCCGATAACAACTTGCTGACCGTCAGAAACAGAATCTA
>CAMLRJ010000096.1 GCA_946482345.1 uncultured Cellvibrio sp. | reverse complement strand
ACAATAAGAATGACAATAACGGGAATGAAAAAAGAAAACTTCAATGTGGTCGGTAAAGGTTTGTTCATGATAGCTCCTGATGTTGTGAACGTAAAAATTGATCCAGAGATTGCAAGCGTTGTGGTGTGCCAACATCACTCCAATATCCCTTATATAACTCACCCGTAAGTTGTTGGTTTTTGATGGCGTGGAAAAAAACTTCGGCTAATGGAAATTTGGTTCTTTTGTGTGGGTATTCGTTGATAAGCGCTGGCGACAGAATACTGATTCCTGCGAAAGTGAATCCTGATTGGTTATTTTTTTCTGCCAGTCGCTGTGTGGTTTTATCCAGAACGAAATCTCCTTGCGGATGAAATTCAGGATTGGGCACCATTAACAAATGCCCTGAAGTATTCTTCTGCAGTTTGTTGGAAATAAAATGTTGATAATTGAGATCTGACCATACATCACCATTAACGAGCATAAAATTTTCATCTGCCAATAGATCCGCAGCATGTAATAGCGCACCACCGGTTTCCAGTGGTTCAGGTTCTTGTGAAAATTTTATGGTAAGTTTTTTATAGGGAGGATTCTCAAGATGCTCCCTGATTTTATCGCCAAGATAGGCCAAATTAATGATGACATCTGTAATGCCTGCATCCTGAATTTTTTCGAGATGATAATCCAGTAAACATTTGCCATTTACTTTTAATAAAGGTTTGGGCGTGTGATCGGTCAAGGGGCGCATACGTTGGCCAAGACCAGCGGCGAGAATCATGGCTTTCATTATTGTTCACCTGCCGTTTGATAATCACTGTACCAATTTTGTTGTTTGGCCAGTGGCAACAAATTTTTCTCAAACCAAACAGCAAATTCTTGTAGCTCGGTATATTGATTGCACACTTCCAGTGTGTAACGCATGACCAATGGTAAATCCTGCAAATATTGCGGCTTGTTATCCCTGAGTGATAATCGCGCAAAAATACCCAGCACTTTGATGTGCCGTTGCAAACCCATCCAGTCAAACCATTTTAAAAATTGTGTGCTGGAAACGGATGAGTGGATTGGGTGTATCTGCTGATAAAAATTCAGCGCCCAATCCCTGACTTTTTCTGGCGGCCAACGCAAATAACAATCGCGCAACAGTGAAGCGAGATCATAAGTGAATGGCCCCCAGAGTGCGCCCTGGAAATCAATGGTCGCCAAGGTATTGTTAGATGTGATCATCAAATTACGTGAATGAAAATCGCGATGCACAAACCCCTGTGGTTGTTCAGCAGCACTGGTGGACAAATCTTGAAAGCACTGGTTGATTAATTGTCTTTCAGTTTCATTCAGCGGATAGCGTAATAATTTTTCGATAAACCATTCGGTTAGCAAATTCATTTCGCGCAACAAAAATTCCTGATCATAAGCGGCCAGCCATTGCGGTTTTTTGTTGATGTTTTGCATGGCCATAATCAAATCCATGGCTTGCTGGTAAATCGCATCGGCATTTTGCTGATTGATCGTCTGAAATACCAAATCGTTGCCTAGGTTTTCAACCAACAGAAATCCTTGGTCAGCATCGACAGCTGCTATTTGCGGAACGCGGATTCGGTGTTGCTGCAATAATTCGGCAACACGCAAAAATTGCGGTGTGTCTTCTGTGGCTACCGGTGCATCTACCGCCAAAAGGTTCGGGAAGGCGGAAACTCTGAAATAACGTCTGAACCCTGCATCCCCTCCCAGAGGAAACAATTGAGTGTTGGGTGACACTAATTGTGTGGCTACCCAGTGATTCAGTGTTTGTAATCGGGTGTCGGCATTGTTGGTTTGTGGCATGGTGAATTCTTATCAATAGGCTGGGTGGATTCTAACCGAGCTGAAGCCATTGTTCAGCTAATTGAACCATCATCTGCGTTGTTGGTCTGTAAAGCCTGACAGCACAGGGTAGATTACAGTAGAATCCCCGCTGCATTTTTTTCCGGTGGATCAATTCCCTGCCGGTTATTCGGGACCGCGGTGAATGGTAGCTATTCAAGAAATTACTTCCTGTTTTTCAGTCAAAAAAGGGTATAGGTTGATTCCCTTTGGATGGCTCTTGTCTGTTTGTTTGCTGATGCCCGGTGCTTTTTCTCTGGCGGGAGAGAGTGCTGATGGGGCCGGAGAAAATACTGCCGAAGTCGAGCTGCTTAGAAAAGAATTGGATTGGGTGCCGCTTGAACAACTCACAGAAGAACAAAAAAGCCAGCTGCCCACCTCTTGTTGCGGTGCTTATATAGGGCCTTTGCGTACAGATCCGGAAGCCAATCTGAAGCCGGAAGAAGCCAGTTTGTTTGGGCGGGCTTTGGATTCCGAATCAGAAAAACAATCACGCATTACGCTGACAGGCAACGTCTTGTTGACCCAGGGCAATCGCACCATTTGTACGGATAAATTTTTTCTGGATAAAGAGACGCAACAAGCAGAGTTGACCGGCAATATTCAGGTGCGTGAACCCGGTTTGTTATTCAGGGCGGATCACGCGGATATCAATATCAATTCCGGCAATGCCAAACTCGAAAATGCGCGTTTTGTGGTGTATGAATCACGTGTTCGCGGCACTGCAGAGTCGCTGGAAAAAGTGGGTGATAAAACCATTATTTTGGATAGGGGCCGTTTCACCAGCTGTGAACCCGGTGATAACACCTGGGATATACGCGGCTCCAACATTACCCTGCATAACGACAAGCATTACGGTACTGCAAAACATATGCGACTGAATGTCGAAGATATTCCAGTCGCCTATGTTCCCTATTTTCGCTTTCCAATTGGGCCTGATCGGTTGACCGGTTTTTTATTTCCAACGGTTGGTCGTGATGAATTTTCTCTACCCTTCTATTGGAATATTGCCCCCAATTACGATGCCACTATAGAGCCGCGTTATTTGCGTGATCATGGTTATTTATTTCAGGGCGAAGTGCGTCATCTGAGTCAGTATTTTGAATCTCAGCTTTCCGGCAGTGTGTTGCATAATGATTATGGCCGCGATCAAAAAGAGGATTATGAATATCAGGGTGAGGACAGATGGCAAGGAAAATTTGAGCAGAAAGGTGGGGCAGGTCAGGCGTGGAAAACCCGTATCAGTTACACCGATGTCAGTGATACTGACTACTTGCGTGATGTGGATGGCAGCGCAGTGGATTTGAATCGACAGGCATACCTGCAACAAATGGCGGAAGCGCAATACAGTTTTGATCACTGGGTTGTGAGTGCGCGCGCCGAAGAATTTCGTTTGTTAACCAGCGGTAGTTTGCCTTATCGCGAATTGCCGCGTGTGCAAGCCAATGCCATTTACAATTTGGGTGATTGGATATTAACAGCCAACAACGAATACACGAATTTTTCGGTTAATCGCTATTACACAGAAAACCGCGATAATTTAATTACTGGCGAACGTTTCCGCAGTTTTTATCAGTATCAGTGGAACAAGGATTTTATTTTTGGTTATGTAAAACCCGGTGTTGGTGTTAAAACCCTGATGTATCAATTGGAGGCGCCCAATTTAATCGCGACAGCTGACGATAATCCGTATGTTGTCACGCCGCAATTCAGTGTGGATTCCGGTTTGGTTTTTGAGCGTGATCTTCCCTGGTTTGAACAATCCTATTTGCAAACTTTTGAGCCACGATTATTTTATTTGTATCGCGATTACGAAAATCAGGATGCGCTTTTTGGTCTGACAACCGCTGATAGTCTGGTTAATTTTGATACCTCTGAATTGTTGTTTACTTATGATCAGTTATTTCGCGATTCCCGTTTTTCCGGCGGTGACAGAATTGATGATGCAAATCAAATGACACTGGGTGCTTCCAGTCGTTTTATTGAAAACGATACGGGTGTGGAGCGTTTGAAATTAAGTTTGGGTGAAATTTTTTATTTTCGTGAGCAGGCAATTACTCTGGGTAAAACCAGTGAACTTGATGACGGGGAAGATCTGACCAGTAGTGCGTTGGCGGGGCAGATGGTCGCGCATTTTGGCGATGCATTCAGAATGACCCAGGATCTGGTATTTGATCATCAAACCGATGAGATCAGCGCGGCATCCACCAGCCTGCATTATTTGGATGAAAAATATCGTGTGTTTAATCTGGGTTATCGCTATGCGCGAAACCCGGTGAGCGTGAGCCCATTAAATCCGATTCCTGTGTTGGGTAAAACATTGGATCAAATAGATGTCTCCGCAATTTGGCCTTTGAACACGCAATGGTCGGTGATTGCTCGTGCCAATTATGATTTCACCTACAAAGCAAAACTGGATACCTTTGCCGGGTTGGAATATAACGATTGTTGTTATCGCGTGCGGGTATTGGCTCGCCAGTGGGCAAATTTTGATTTCAGCCCCGATTTTTTGGAAAATTTGAATGATGATGATTATGAGCGCGCTGTATTTTTTGAAGTGCAACTTAAGGGATTCGGCACTCTGGCAAAACGAATTAACAACTTATTGGAAGATGCTGTTGTAGGTTATGGTGAACGTGAAAGTTCTCTACGCTGAGTCGGGAATTTTTTGAGTATTTATTTCGCAAATAGTGATTGGATTATGAACAATAAAAGACAATATTTTTTTAGCACACTACTGAATTTCAGTTTGCTGTCCGGCGTTCTGCTTATTGCATCCAGTGTGTGGGCGCAGTCTACTGCTGTACCGTTGGACAGAGTGATTGCAATTGTGGATGAAGATGTCGTTCTTGAAAGTGAATTCAATATGCGCAAGGCATCGGTAATGGAAAGATTGCGTGCACAATATACGCAATTACCCGCAGATGAAGCCTTGAATAAACAAATTCTTGAGCAGTTAATCGTCGAGCGTATAGAACTTGCGTTGGCGAAGCGTTACGAAATTGAGGTTGATGAAAGTGAAATTGACGATGCCATCAGCCGTATCTTGCAAAAAAATAACCTGACACTCGAACAATTAGAAAGCAGCCTGCAGCGAGAAGGCATGGGCATTGAAGGTTTGCGTAAACAATTGCGCAACGATATCACCATTAATCAATTACAGCAGGGTGTAGTCAGTAGCCGAATCAAAATTAATGATCGTGATATTGATAATTTTTTAGCATCTACCGATGGCAAATTTGCGACATCACCTGATTATCATATTGGGCACATTTTAATTTCGGTTTCATCCGAAGCGACCGAAGAGGATGTTGCCGAGGCGAGTAAACTAGCCAATTCCATTTATCAACAACTGAATGACGGTGCTGATTTTGCGAAGATGGCGATTACCCACTCCAAAGATCAGGCGGCATTAAATGGTGGTGATATAGGTTGGCGTAAATTGGCGCAGCTGCCGGAACTTTTTTCCAGAGAACTCACCAATTTGCCGGTTGGCAAAGTGACCAAGCCGTTTCGCAGTGGTGCCGGGTTTCATATATTGAAAAATATTGAACAAACGGGTGGTGGTGCGCAAATGGTTCAGCAAACCCATGCCCGACATATTTTGATTAAAACATCGGAAATTATGGATGACCGTCAAGCGCGCGAAAAATTATTGCAAATCAAAGAACTCATCGAAAAGGGCGCTGATTTTTCCAAAATGGCAAAAGAGTATTCTGAAGATACAGGTTCGATGATGAGTGGTGGTGATTTGGGATGGTCAATGCCGGGTATGTTTGTAAAACAATTCGAAGAGACCTTGGCCAATACAGAAATTGGACAAATCAGTCGTCCGTTTAAAAGTCAATTTGGTTGGCACATATTGCAAGTGCTTGAACGACGTCAGGAAGATATGAGCGATCAAATGAAACGCAATCAAGCCGCCAATACTTTGCGGTCACGTCGTTTCGATGAAGAGTTTCAACTCTGGCTAACACAAATCCGTGAAGAAGCTTATGTGGAAATAAAACTCTGATGGCAAGTGTTTATCGATTGGCGTTAACTCCCGGCGAGCCAGCGGGTATAGGGCCGGATCTGGTGATTGCGTTGGCACAAATGCCACAGCAACATGAAATGGTTGTTATCGCTGATCCCGATTTATTAATCGAGCGCGCAAAAAAATTAAATTTGCCTTTGCGATTGCGTGAAGTTGATTTCGCGCAATCACCGCAACCCAATCAAGCGGGTGAATTGGTTATTCATCCTATTCAATTGGCCACACCTGCAGTCTGTGGAAAATTAAATGTCGCTAATGCGCATTATATTTTGCAAACATTGGATGCAGCGATTACAGGTTGTTTGCAGAATCGTTATGCCGCCCTGGTGACTGGCCCGGTGCACAAAAGTGTGATCAATGATGCTGGTATCGATTTTAGTGGGCACACAGAATATCTGGCTGAAAAAACACAAACAGAAAAAGTCGTGATGATGTTGGCGACAGAAGGTTTACGAGTAGCATTGGCAACAACCCATCTGCCTTTAAAAGAAGTGTCTGCTGCCATTACCAAAACAGAATTGGAGCAAGTGATCAGTATTTTGCATCACGATTTGCAGCAGCATTTTGGCATTACACAACCACGGATTCTGGTGTGTGGATTAAATCCCCATGCGGGTGAAGGCGGACATCTGGGGCGCGAAGAAATTGATGTTATTGAGCCTGTGTTGGAAAAAATGCGCCAGCGCAATATGAATTTAATTGGGCCATTACCTGCTGATACATTATTTACTGCAAAATATCTTGATCATGCCGATGCAGTGCTGGCCATGTATCACGATCAGGGATTACCCGTTTTGAAATACAAAGGTTTTGGTAATGCGGTGAATGTGACTTTGGGTTTACCGATTATTCGAACTTCGGTTGATCACGGTACTGCTCTGGATTTGGCGGGAACAGGTAAATCGGATATGGGCAGTTTGCGCACGGCAATTCACTACGCATTAACCATGTTAACCGCACGTGATGCATCATGAATAAATTTTTAAATCAGGAATCCGAACATAAAGCACGCAAACGTTTCGGTCAGAATTTTTTAACAGATCACGGTGTGATTAATGGAATAGTGCGTGCTATAGCGCCCGCCAAAAATGATTTGCTGGTTGAGATAGGCCCTGGAAAAGGTGCAATTACCGAATTACTGGCGGATCAATGCGATCATTTACGCGTGATAGAGTTGGATCGTGATCTGGTGCCCTGGCTTAAAGTAAAATTTGAAAAACATCCCGATTTCCAATTATTCCAAGCGGATGCGTTGCGTTTTGATTTTGCTTCTTTATTGTCACCTGAATATTCTTCCTTGCGTGTTGTGGGTAATTTACCTTACAACATTTCCACGCCGCTGATTTTTCATTTGTTGACTTATGTTGGCAAAATTCGCGACATGCATTTCATGTTACAAAAAGAAGTGGTGAAACGCATGGCCGCCTTACCCGGAGAAAGTGCTTACGGGCGTTTGGGTATTATGGTGCAATATTTTTGTCAGGTAGATGATTTATTTGATGTGCCACCGGAATCGTTTGATCCTGCACCTAAAGTCGATTCGGCGATTGTGCGTTTAATTCCGCATGCTCAATTACCGGTTGTTGCTACACATTTCAAGACCTTTGAAAAACTGGTGAATGTTGCATTTCAACAGCGTCGTAAAACTTTGCGTAACTCACTTAAACAATTGGTGAGTGTTGAGCAGATGCAACATTTACCGGTTGATTTGAGTTTGCGTCCGGAAGAAATCAGTTTGGCAGATTATGTCGCTATCAGTAATTATCTGGGTGAATTGTGAGTACCGATTTATGAGTGCCTATCAATGAGTGCTTATGCCATAGGTGATATTCAAGGATGCTATCAATCATTGAAGTCGCTGCTTGAAAAAATTCATTTTGATCCACAAGAAGATCAGCTCTGGTTGGTTGGCGATTTAATTAATCGCGGGCCAGATAGTCTGGCAACTTTGCGTTATCTCTATTCCATTCGTCACGCCATAAAAATAGTACTCGGCAATCATGATTTGCATTTTATTGCGGCGCATTATGGTCTCAGAAAAAAAGGCAAACTGGATACATTGGATGAATTGTTGGCTGCACCTGATTGCCAATTATTGGTTGATTGGTTAGCACAACAACCGTTGGTATATCACGATCCAACATTGCAAATCACAATGGTGCATGCGGGCATTCCACCTCATTGGTCTTTGTCGGAAGCGCTGAATTATTCTGCTGAAGTGCAATCGGTTTTGGCGGGAAATCAGCGCCAGGAATTTTTAGCATCCATGTACGGTAACCAACCTGCTATCTGGTCAGATGATCTTCAAGGCATGGACAGGTTGCGACTCATCACCAATTATTTCACGCGCATGCGTTTTTGCAGCGCGGATGGCGAACTCGAATTAATCACCAAGGAGGACGCCAGTGCCGCACCGGAAGGCTATGCCCCCTGGTTCTCTCACGCCCATCGTAAAACAGCGGGACAGGCGCTGGTGTTCGGCCACTGGGCTGCCTTACAAGGAAAAATAAATCTACCCAATCTTTATGCGTTGGACACCGGGTGTGTCTGGGGCGGTAGCTTGACGGCTATGGATCTTGTCAGTCGGCAACGCATTTCCTGTTCGTGCAATCAGGGTTGATTTTGACGATAGGATTATCTTGTTGGCAAAGCGTGAGCGCGAATTAGCATCTACACTTGCGAAATAATTGATTGATCATGGAGATGAGCATGTCTCAATTGCAGCAGGTTTTGTTAATTGATGATGATCGCACCTGGCAAGTTTTTCTGTTTGCTGCACTGCAGGATTCATTTCAACTCAAGTCCGCCTATACCGGCACACAAGGGCTTGATCTGGCAGCCGGGCAAGTACCGGATTGTATTCTGTTGGATATTAATCTTCCCGATCTTGATGGTTACGATGTTTGTAAACAACTCAAGGCAGATCCCAAAACCAGCAATATTCCGATCATTTTTTTATCCAGCAAAAGTAGTTTGCAGGAAAAAATTCTCGGATTCGAAATGGGTGCCGAGGATTACCTGATCAAATCTTCCGAAGCGGATTTGCTGAAAGCAAAAATTACCCGTGCAGTGCAGCAGTATCATGAAAAACGTACGCTGGATGAAAAAATTAACGAGGCGCAACAAGCCGCGTTTGAAGCCTTGTCCAACAGTGCAGATTTGGGGCGGTGTTTGCGTTATGTTGAGCGCACTTATTCCATGTCGTCATTTGAAACACTGGCAGCGGGGTTATTTCAAACCATGGGCGAATTTGGTTTGCGAAGTTCTTTGATGTTTATTACTCCATCCGGCCCGATTTTTTTCTCGCAAGGTTCGCAGGATATTTCACCGCTCGAAAAAGAAATGTTTTTGGCATCGCACACACAGGGTCGGTTTTGTGATTATGGCTACCGCACATTTTGCAATTTTAAATTGGTATCCATGTTGATTAAAAATATGCCCCTGGATCAACCCGAGCGTTATGGCCGAAT
>CAMLRJ010000095.1 GCA_946482345.1 uncultured Cellvibrio sp. | reverse complement strand
CGCAAAGCCATGAATGTGGAAGGTCTTGGCGATAAATTGGTTGAGCAGTTAGTGGATTTGAATTTGGTAAAAAGTCTGGCCGATCTTTATCGGTTGGATTTACAGACACTTGCCAATCTTGATCGTATGGGTGAAAAATCGGCAGAAAATATTTTGGAAGCCTTGGAAAAATCCAAACAAACCACATTGCCAAAATTTATTTACGCTCTGGGTATTCGCGAAGTAGGTGAATCAACCGCGCGTAATCTGGCCAATCATTTCGGTAGTTTCGAAGCTCTGGCGTCAGCCTCTGAAGAAATGTTGCTGGCTGTTAAAGATGTTGGCCCTGTCTGCGTGCATTTTTTAACGGAATTTTTCTCCAGAAATGAAAACACCCAAGCTATCGCAGATTTGAAAGCCAATGGAATCCAATGGAGTAATATTGAATTAAAAGCTGCCGCTGATTTACCGCTTTCATCTTCTACCTACGTTCTTACGGGTAGCCTGACACAATTCTCCCGTGAAGAAGCATCAGCCAAACTAATTGCCTTGGGTGCAAAAGTATCGGGCAGCGTTTCTGCAAAAACGACTGCAGTATTTGCCGGTGCTGAAGCCGGATCAAAATTACAAAAAGCGGAAGCGCTGGGTGTGCCTGTATTGGATGAACAGGCATTAATTGATTTATTGACGCAACACGGTGTCAGCGTTTGATGAATAATGTTGATGTATTATTTGTAGGGGCAGCCCCCCGTGGCTGCCCAGGGCAGGCACAGTGGCCTGCCTCTACCAACACAGATTATCTGAAATTTATTTTGTTAATGATCATTGTCAGTTTATTAACCGCTTGTGCATCAACCAAACCACCTTCAAATTCAGAAAATATTTGTTCTATTTTTACAGAAAAAAAAGGTTGGTATAAAGCAGCTAAAAAAGCCGAGAAACGCTGGGGATCAACGGCGCCTGTGTTGATGTCGATTATGTATCAGGAATCACAATTCAAACATAACGCACGCCCTGGCAGGATAAAAATTTTGTGGATCATTCCCGGGCCAAGAAAAAGTGATGCCTTTGGTTATGCCCAGGCCAAAGATGATGTGTGGGGCGAATACCAAAAATCGGGCGGAAGCATCTGGTCTCGACGTGACAACTTCGGTGATGCGATAGATTTTATTGGTTGGTACAACGCACAATCAAAAAAGAGAACTGGTATTGGAATCAATGATGCCAACAAATTATATTTGGCGTATCACGAAGGACACGGTGGTTACAATCGTCAAACTTATAAATCGAAAACCTGGTTAATCAATACCGCTCGAAAAGTTGCTGACAGATCATTTAATTATTCTCGCCAACTGAAGAACTGCGAAAAAAAATTATCTTCCGGTTGGTGGTTCTTTTAGAGGATATCTTCTTGGATCAAGAATCAATTGTGTATGGCTGTATTAGAGACGTACCTCCATATAGAGTGGCTGATGAGCGCTTGCAAAATAACCGCGATGCCATTTTACAATTACCTCCAGCGGAAGACTGGCCATTTTTATGTCAGGAAATGTTTTCGTTACCCGGTAAACAACAAGACTCATCCTTACGTTACCAAACAGAGGTCATTCATTTTGGCGCGTCCTACAAAGCCGTTGAATACGAATGGGATCAGTGGATTGCGCATTTTGAAAAGTTATTAAGTCAAATGTATTGGGTATCGGCAACCGTGCATTTGGAAACGGAATTATCCGGTAAGCATACGTTTGTTTGGGAAGCTCACGAAGCTTGTCATGTACCGGGATCAGGAAATGTGAAAGTAAAATGTGAATGGAGTCATGAAGGGTTTTTGCATGGTTGAATGTTTTAAACGCATTACCCCCTCCTAGCCTCCCCCTTGGCAGGGGGAGGGACTTTACTCCCTACTTTTTGCGAAGTGAAATCTGTTCCCTCCCCTGCCAAGGGGAGGGGCTAGGGTGGGGTAAGGATCAGGGGATGAAGCCAGAAAAAATATGATTTTAATTTTTATCCGAGACTAAAAAATGTCACAACTCATCACTCCCGATTTTCGTTTTCGCCGTTTACGCAGAACAAATGTGCTGCGTGATTTGGTGCGTGAAAATCATTTGCGTATGACGGATTTTATTTTGCCGATCTTTGTTGAAGAAGGTATCACCGAGCCTGTGGCGATAAAATCCATGCCCGGTGTATTTCGTTATCCTGAAACGCAATTGGCAGAAGTGGTAAAGCGTGTATGGAATAAAGGTGTGCGCGCCATAATATTATTTGGTGTTTCCACCCACAAAGATGACATAGGTTCTGATACCTGGAATGAAATTGGTTTGTTGTCGCGTATGATTCGCACAGCGAAAAAAGCGCAACCCGATATGTTGGTGATCAGTGATAATTGTTTTTGTGAATACACTACCCATGGTCACTGTGGTGTAGTGCATGAGCATGATGTTGATAATGATAAAACTCTGACGAATTTACAAAAGCAGGTTGTGTTAGCGGCAAAGGCCGGAGTGGATATGATTGCTCCATCGGGCATGATGGACGGTATGATCAGTGCAATTCGTCAGGCGTTGGACGAATCCGGATTCCAACATATTCCTGTCATGTCCTATTCAACAAAATTTGCATCAGCTTTTTATGGTCCTTTCCGCGATGCGGTTGATAGTAATTTCAAAGGTACTCGCAGTTCCTATCAAATGGACCCTGCCAATGCGCGTGAAGCTTTGGCTGAATCATTACAGGATGAAGCAGAAGGTGCGGATGTTTTAATGGTGAAACCCGGCATCGCTTATTTGGATGTGTTGGCATCGATACGCGCAAACACTATGAAGCCTTTAGCGGTTTATCAAGTCAGTGGTGAATATGCCATGATTAAAGCGGGAGCAGCGGCAGGTGTGATTGATGAGAAATCCGTTGTGTTGGAAAGTTTAATCGCATTCAAGCGCGCAGGTGCAGATTTGATTATTACTTACTACGCAGAGCAAATGGCAGATTGGTTGTAGAAAAATGAACAAGTTATTGGCGATTTTAAATAGCAAATACTTTTTATCCATCGTTATTGGTTTGAGTATTTTGGTCATTATTGCGGGTGTGTTTATGGTGAAACATGCCAATGAACAAGCGGTTGTTTATGCGGAACAACAAAAGTTAATGGCAGATCAGAAAGCAAATCAGGAAGCGGATGAAACGCTTGAAAAATTACACGCAATGGCAGCTCAGGCAGAAGCGGAATTAAATGCTTCCCGGTCAACCCAAACCGGAGCGCCTGAAAAAATTGATTTCACTCCTGAATCCGCAAAAGAGAAAGTCGCCAATATGCAAAATAAAAATCCTGAATCAGGATCAGAGGATTGGTGCGAAGTGATGATGGTAAAGCCTGACACAGAATGGACTAAAGAAGAGCAGGGGATTTTTGCCAGGAACTGTTTGTGACTCGTATCAAGTTGCTTTCACTTGCGTAAAATGGCGAGCTATTTTACGTAACATTTTTTCCTGTTCCAAAGGTTTGACGACATAATCATCGACGCCTTCTTCAATGGCGTCACGTATTTGTTTGGCTTCAGTAACAGCGGTGACTAACATAAAAATAGTGCCGTGATAGCGTTCAGAGGCCCGCATTGCCGTATGTACATCCAAACCGTTTTTTTCCGGCATGTGCCAATCACATAATACAAGGTCATATACTGGATTGGTTTCATACATCATGGTGATGGCTTTCATGTCGTTATTGGCAACTTCAATTTTATTAATTCCGGCAGAATTTAAAATGGCGACGAGTAATTCCAATAACAAATTGTCATCATCCACAACCAGAACTTTTATTTGATTGGGTGTTAGTTGTTGGCGGCGAATCTGTGCTGGCGTAGTTGTTTTTTGGGAAACAAAATGACTAACACTGGTTTGTTCGCGTATTTCGTTTGTACTTTCTGCATTATCTACTGGCTGCAATTGTTTGCTGAGTTTGTTTAAAATACCATCCAACAATTTGATGGCTTGTTGATTTTGTGGGCGAGCAGAAGCCAATTCAGGATTGTCCAGATTCTTTACCAGCCAATCCCGGCGTTGCATGAGTGTTTTACCCATAATTTGTAATTCTTGATTGGTAAACATAATCAACCTGCCCAAACTTTTATATCAACTATAGACCAGAATTATTAATTTGCCGCTATAACAATGGATACCAAAATGACTGACTTCTTACCCATAATCGAAAAGCTGGATTCAATTCTGGATCGTATTGAAAAGAATTTTTTAACTGAAACAGTTGAACCTGATTGGCAGGCGTCTGCTTTTCGCTGGCGCACTAATCGTCGCGCATGTGGTTATTTGCAGGCCATTATGTCACCACACAGAGTGATGGTCGATTCTATTAAAAACTGTGAAACCCAAAAACAGCGGCTGTTAAAAAATACGCAACAATTTGTGGAAGGACGGCTGGCGAATAATGTGTTGTTGACAGGTGCTCGAGGCACAGGAAAGTCCAGTTTGATTAAGGCCTGTTGGAATCATTTTAGTGATCGGCATTTAAAAATAATTGAAGTAGATAAATCCGACCTGCTTTCTCTTGTTGATATAGTTGATCTTATTTCCGGTCGGCCTGAAAAATTTATTATCTTTTGTGATGACTTGTCTTTTGAAGAGGGAGAAACCGGTTATAAGGCGCTGAAATCTGTTCTTGAAGGTTCATTATTAAATCCCGGAAATAATCTGTTGTTTTATGCAACCAGTAATCGACGGCATTTGATTCCACAAAATATGCGGGAAAATCTTGATGTGAGTTATGAAGAGGGTGAGTTACGGCCTGGCGATTCAATTGAAGAGAAAGTGTCATTGTCTGACAGGTTTGGTTTGTGGTTGAGTTTTTATCCTTTTTCACAGGACGAGTATTTGGAGGCGGCGCGTTATTGGATTGGTTATTTTGGTGGGCAATGGGATCAGAAAGTTGCAGAAGCGGCGTTGCTTTGGGAAAGGTCGCGAGGTTCACGCAGTGGGCGAGTGGCCTGGCAGTTTGCTAAAGATTATCAAGGTAGATTGGAGTCATAAAATTTTAATGCATTAGCAATCGCTTCTTTTGCTGCGGGTGATTGATTAATAAATTCAATGCCATAAAGATATTCGTTGGCATAAATGTCAACTCGGGTGACTTTGCCGGAAACCGAAACGGAATGTTGATTGAGATATTGGTTGATGTCACGTTGAGGTGGTTTGATTTCCAGAATGAGCAAATCACCAATGGCCGTTGACCCCAATGTTTCCGATGTTGCTAATAATAATCCACCCTTACTAAAGTCTTTTGTCAGTGCCGGAATTTTTTCCGACCCTTTGCATATATTGACGAATAAACTGCTTTTGATTCTTTCGAATCTTCGTTTGTCATTTGGGTGATCATGTTTTTGTTCTTCCTGGGAATTAAATTTAAAAAACTCTATTTTCCCTTGTAAAAAAGAAACTGTTTTGTGTAACGAATCACTGATGTTATGAACCAGATTCAACGTAGTTGTTGTTGATTTCATAGTGCCAAATAAATTTTCCAGACGCGATTCCAGATCAGTAATTTTTTCAATCTGCACACTGGATGCCACAGCAATTTCCTTGCTAAATTCGCTGCTGTCCCGTGCTTCACTGGCTATGATCTGGATTGAGTCACCATTGTGTTGCATTTGTTGTTGGGTTTGTTTCACGACTTCAGAAACCTGGGTCATAGAATTCAGGCTTTCTTCAACTTTAGTATTCAAGCCATTCACAATATTTTGAATCATAGTCGTTGCCTGGCCAGTTTTGGTTGCCAGGGTTCTGACTTCATCCGCAACTACAGCAAATCCCCGGCCTTGTTCGCCTGCTCTTGCTGCTTCTATGGCAGCATTCAGTGCTAATAAATTAGTCTGATCTGCAATGGTTTTAATGCTGGATACTATGCTGTTAATTTCTGCACTGGCATTGGCCAGTTCGCGCACAGAATGTTCGGACATGTCTACACTGGACACCGCTTTTTCCATTGCATGATTAATGATTTCTATGGATTGTAATCCGGCTTTGGCTTTGGACTCGACGGATTGGGTTTTTTCGCGTGCTTGTGCTGTCATGTTTTGCACAGAGTGCAGCAATTCTTTTAAAGAGTGAGTTGCATGGGCAACTTCTTTTGATTCTACTTGCTGTGAATTAATGCTGATGGTTAATTCCCGGGTAGTATTGGCAACATGAAAAATTGATTGGCTGACATCGCGATTGATTTTATCGACACTTCTTACAACATCGACAATTTTATTCGTCATAAATTGAATGCTGGTAAGCAGGCTTTCTCTGGATGCATCATTATTAATATTGATCCGCATTTCGCCATGCGCAAGTTGTGCAACAACACTTTCCACATAAGCCGGTTCTCCACCCAATTCTTTCAATATGACTTGCGATGCGATGAAGGCTACAATCATTGAAGCTGCTGTCGATCCGATCAGAATTATCAATAACCATAAATAACCGGATTCGACACTATTTTTTGAATCTATTTCCAGTTGTTGATAATCGCGATTGGCCAATTCAACAACTCTGTCTACAGCGAGCCGGTGTTTATCGTAAAGTTGTTGTGCGCTATTTAATGAATTGCGAATTTTTTCTGTATCAGTGGATGATAAATCGGCAAGATAATGTTTATTCACATAATCAAAAAAAGCGATTCCGGTTGGCGTTAAATGATTGTTAATGGCATCTTCGATATCAGGGGATAATGTTTGTTTTTGCCAAAAATCAGTGCGATCTTCAAAGTCTTGCTGCAGTTGTTTTAGTCGCTGTAATAATTCTTTTTGTTGGTTGAAGTTTTCGGTGACGGATAATTGATAAACGATGAGTTGGCTTTCAATGATGTACGCGGGCGGCGGTAAAATATCGGCAATTAAATCTTTTGCCTGAACGAGCTGCTTATAGATAGGCCCCTGAACCGATAATAAATTAAATTTTGAATAGGCGAGCATTCCAAAAGCCAGAAAACCAAATAACAAGGTTCCCATCACCACAGCAAAAGTGGCTTTAAGACTTAAACCCTTAAACATATAACACTCTTTATCTATAGGAATTTTAAACAGTGTAGTTCAGTTATATTGCTTTTCTAGTGAGAAAAGTTAGTCAAATCTGCGGCAAAAGCCTACAATGTGCGCCTTTTTCTTCGTCCTGATTTTTTCTATATGAGTAGTTCAAAAGTATCATCATCTGAAAATCCCACTATTGGTTTTGTCAGCCTTGGCTGCCCTAAAAACCTGGTGGATTCCGAGCGTATCCTCACTCAATTACGCATGGAAGGTTACAACATAGTCCCCAGCTATAACGATGCGGATATGGTGATAGTCAACACCTGCGGCTTTATTGATAGCGCAGTGCAGGAATCGCTGGGAGCAATTGGTGAGGCCTTGAGCGAAAACGGTAAGGTTCTGGTAACTGGCTGTCTTGGCGCAAAGAAAGACGAAATCATTCAGGTACACCCGAACGTATTAGGCATTACCGGCGCCCATGCTTACGAAGAAGTGTTGAGTCAGGTGCATCAACATCTACCGCCAAAGCCCAATCACAATCCCTTTATGGATTTGGTTCCGCCTCAGGGCATCAAGCTTACGCCACGTCATTATGCTTACCTGAAAATCTCCGAAGGTTGTAACCACAGTTGCAGCTTTTGCATCATCCCCGACATGCGTGGCAAGTTGGTGAGTCGCCCGATAGGGCAGGTGATGGGTGAAGCCGAGCGTTTGGTGAAAGCCGGAGTAAAAGAGTTGTTGGTGATTTCACAAGACACATCGGCTTATGGCGTGGATATTAAACATCGCACTGATTTTTGGGATGGTCGTCCGTTAAAAACCGATATGTATCAATTGTCGGCCGCTTTGGGTGAGTTGGGTGTTTGGGTACGCTTGCATTATGTTTATCCTTATCCGCATGTCGATAAAATTATTCCGTTAATGGCAGATGGCAAAGTCCTGCCTTATTTGGATATTCCTTTCCAGCATGCAAGCCCGACACTGCTGCGAAAAATGCGCAGGCCCGGTCAGGTTGAACAAACATTGGAACGTATTCATTCATGGCGCCAACAAGTGCCGGATTTAACCTTACGCTCTACTTTTATTGTCGGCTTCCCCGGCGAAACCGAAGATGATTTCACTCAATTGCTGGATTTTTTACAAGAAGCGCAATTGGATCGCGTAGGTTGTTTCCAATATTCGCCCGTTGAAGGCGCCAAAGCCAATGATTTACCGGATCACGTTCCGGATGAAATCAAACAGGAACGTTATGATCGCTTTATGCAATTGCAACAAAAAATTTCTGCCGACAAATTGCAACAAAAAATTGGCAAAACTATTTCAGTGTTAATTGACGAAGTTGATGATGAAGGCGCAATTGGTCGCAGCTTTGCTGACGCACCGGAAATTGACGGTGCTGTTTATTTGAATGATGAACAAAATCTACAAGCAGGCGATATAGTGCAAGTCAAAATCGAACATGCTGATGAATATGATTTGTGGGGTTCAAAGATTTGATAAACGTTGTTCATCAATTACATCAGCAAAAATTTATTGTGCAAAAAGATGGCCAGGAAGCGGTTTTGGCTTATCGTCTGGATGCGAATCGAATAGATTTTTACAGTACTTTTGTCCCACCGGAATTCAGAGGGCAGGGCATAGCTGAAAAATTGGTGCGAACCGCAATCGCCTGGGCGAAAGAGCAGGGCTACGAGTTGCATGCCAGCTGTTGGTACGCGGCGAAGTTTTTGTAGTAAAGCAACACCCTCTCCCCAACCCTCTCCCATCAAGGGAGGGGCAGACTGAAGTTCTTGACAAAAAATCATGATAAATTTGAGCCGGTTGGTTTTGAATAGATTATCGAAAAAATCCAAATCCCCTCTGCCTTGATGGGAGAGGGGCAGGGGAGAGGGTGTTAAGACATGAAAAAAATAACCGGCTTTACCCTAATGGAGATGATGGTTGTGCTGGCCATCATTTGTATTCTTGCTTTGTTCGCACTTCCTATCCCGCAAGACAATATTTCGCGTAAACAAATAACGGAATCGATAGAGTTAATTGAAAAATATAAGAAACAAATTTCACTTTTTTATGAAACCAACCTTGAATTTCCAAATGATAATGAAAAAGCCGAAATTCCAAAGCCAAATCATTTGATTGGAAATTTTGTTACTCGCATTGAATTAAAGAATGGCGCGTTTCATTTATATCTGGGCAACAAATCTCACCCAAATCTAAAAGATAAAATCCTGAGCATAAGACCAATGGTTGTTAAAGATTCGGACACAAGCCCTATCTCATGGATTTGTGGATATTCCGGTGTGCCTGAGGGGATGCAGGCAGTCGGAGAAAATTTAACAAATGTGGATACTAAATCTTTGCCTGTGGGTTGCAGGTAGGAAAGTTCTGCTTCGGTATCAACAATATAGGCAAAACTGTCCCGTCCTAAAATAAGTTGACGGTTTTTGTTTAAGCCAGCTCCCAC
>CAMLRJ010000094.1 GCA_946482345.1 uncultured Cellvibrio sp. | reverse complement strand
CAGTGGTACAGTCACTGTTTGCCAACCTTGTCCTGCGAAAGTTTTTAATCTTTCAGTGAGATCAATATCGGACGCACAATAAGAGCCACAACCCAAACGCAGGAAAGTGGTTTTGTCGGGTGCGCCATCGACTTTGATATCAAATACCAATGCAGAATTTTCTTTTACATAATTGGTGAAATCTTTTCGGCTTTCGACCGCCAGTGCAACTTGCCCGCTGCCTTTTCCATTCCATACAACACGGCGTGCGTCTTCTTGCACTTCGCGATCCACTGCAGTCATTTCCAGTGAAGATACGCTGACAGTTTTTACGGCCATAACAAGGCGATCATTTTGATAACCTGTTACTTCCAGTTGCCATTCATCTATGGGGCGACGATTAAATATATCCAGTTTATCTACCACTTCTTCGGCTTTGAGACCTTCTTCGGATAAACCATCACCCAAGGTATCTTTATCGCCGTAACTTAATCCATAACCGTAAGCAAAAAGTGGATCGTATTGTTCATCGCCGATGTTCAATGGTGTTTGATCAGGTTTTTTCGGCCAGGAAAAACTCAGGCGACCTTTCATGTCGTAATTAATTCCGCCTTCAGCATTTTTGAAAATCACATCCGCAACACCATTGCCTTCTGAACCTGGTAACCAGACTGCAACAAACGCATCGGATGCATTTAATTCGCGATTCACCCAAAGCGGGCGTCCGGAAATAAATAATGACACTACGGGAATATTTTGACTGCGTAATTTTTTCAGTAATTCCCAATCTCGGGCATCGCGTGGTTTGTATGCGAGATTGCCTGTGTCACCTTGCATTTCGGCGTAAGGATCTTCACCGAATACGACTATGGCCACATCCGGTTTTTCAGTGAAAAATCCATCAACACTGAGAATGGTTTTGCCACCGGCTGAATTCACGACTTGATTAATGCCGTCATAAATTGAAGTGCCACCGGGGAAGTCAGCGTTGGTGTTGCCTGTACCTTGCCAGGACACTGACCAGCCGCCAGATTGCTTGCCAATATTGTCGGCACCGTCACCGGCAACCAATACTTTTTGATTGCGCGCCAGTGGTAATAAATTGTTTTTGTTTTTCAACATCACCAGCGATTCACGCACAGCTTGACGTGCAATTTCGCGATGCTCAGGTGCGCCAAGAATTTCTTTTTTGCCTGCTAATGGGCGAGTTGAAGGAGCCCCTTTCTTTAAAACACCATTTTGTTCCAATAATCCTGCGCGAATTTTTACGCGCAAAATTCTACGCACTGCATCATCCAATCGTGCTGCCGTAATTTCACCGGATTTGGCTTGAGCTAATAAATTTTTGTAGAGTTCTTTCCAGTTTGGATCGGGCACCATGTAAATATCCAGGCCAGCCATTAAGGATTGTGGACAATTCAATACGGTACAACCCGGAATAAAACTGTGACCATTCCAATCGCCAACCACAAGCCCATCAAATCCCATTTGATTTTTTAATACATCGGTCAATAAATATTGATGGCCGTGCATGCGTGTGCCTTGCCAACTGGTGAAAGATGCCATCACAACTTGAGCACCCGCTTCAAGGCCGCTGAAATATCCTGCGCCGTGAATATCGCGCAAATGTGTTTCATCACCTTGTGTCGGGCCGCGATCAACGCCCTGCAATGTGCCGCCATCGCCTATGTAATGTTTGGTGGTGGCGATGATACGTTCGTTGTTTAAAAAATCTTCTGCTCCGCCTTCACCTTGCAATCCTTTTACCATTTCACCGGCAAACGATTTCACTATGCGTGGATCTTCTGACCAGGATTCATAAGTGCGGCCCCAGCGATCATCACGTGCAACAGCAACTGTCGGTGAAAAATCCCAATCCAGA
This sequence comes from uncultured Cellvibrio sp., assembly GCA_946482345.1. Next base: position 7,628 of record CAMLRJ010000094.1, on the reverse strand, counting down.
CCGGTTGCTGCAATTTCGCGTGCAGTTGCCCAACCAATTTTTTTCAATAATTCAGGATTGTTGGTTGCACCCAAACCAATATTGTGTGGAAACAAAGTTGCACCCACTACGTTGCCCAAACCATGCACAGCATCAGTACCCCAGATAATGGGAATGCCAATTCGACCATCTGATTTATCTACCGAAGCATTGTAAAAACTGTCAGCGAGTTTTACCCAGTCCTCAAGTGTTGCGTATTTATTTTTACCGGGCGTACTACCGCCGCCATTTAAAACAGAACCTATGTGATATTGCTTGATGTCATCAGGCGTGACCTCGTGTATTTCCGGTTGTACCACTTGTCCGATTTTTTCTTCCAGTGTCATCCGCGCCAATAAATCATCAATTTGTTTTTCAATCGCCGGATCTTTGGCAACGGCGCTTTTGATCACCGGCCATTCAACCTGAGTGGCAGTTTGGGGAGCACTTGGTTCGGATACTGCGGATGTGGATTCTTGTTTTGAATCACAAGCCGCCAGCGATAATGCCAGTACACCTGAGACAAACAGGCTCAGCGATTTTATTTTCATGGGTTACCTCGTGAAGATTATTGTCGAATGCAGTAAACGGGAATCGAATCCGTGACTCTGTGTTGTCGGGATTGGATGTTGTCTGGATTATATGAAAGATTCAACCAAAAGGGAGATTCACTTTTGCCTTAACCCAAAGTGGTGCGTGCGAATTCGGAAGTTTGAACCGTCTATCACTGAAAAAATCAGCCTGGGCGCCGAGTGTTAAAAAAAGTAAGAAGCGAGACTCGTCTCGTCCCCAAACGTAAAGTGGCACCCGAATATTTTGTCGGAGTTCTTTTGATGCATTCCCCCAATCAACCTTCTACCCGTTTAGCGGTGCGTTTATCCTTTTTGGTTGCCGGATTCGGCCTTGCTTGTTGGGCGCCACTGGTTCCCTTTGCCAAACAACAATTGGCTGTTGATGAAGGTGTGTTGGGTGTGTTGTTACTTTGTCTGGGCGTGGGTTCAATTGTGGCTATGGTAATGTCCGGAATTATTTCAGCCCGTTATGGTAGTAAACCGGTAGTGATTGCCGGTGGTTTGGGATTGGTGATCACGCTTCCTTTGCTGACACTGGTAAACGCGCCCTGGGAATTGGGTTTGGTATTGTTTTTCTTTGGTGGATCACTCGGCGCAGTGGATGTCGCCATCAATTTACAAGCCGTTGAAGTCGAACGCGCGGCCAATCGCCCTTTGATGTCGGGCTTTCATGCCTTGTTTAGTGTCGGTGGATTTTTGGGTGCAGGCGCCGTGACTTTTTTCTTGTCGTTGGGATTAAGTGCATTAGTCACCTGCCTGATTTGTTCAGCCTTGATGTTGGCTGCTGTCATTGTCGCTGCGCCCGGATTACTGAGAACCAGCCAAAATCATTCTGGCCCTTTGTTTGTTTTACCTCGGGGATTGGTTTTACTTCTGGCGCTGCTGATGGCCATCACCTTTTTAGTCGAAGGCGCGATTCTGGATTGGAGCGCATTACTGATTATTGGTGAGGGACGAGTTCCGGAATCATTGGGTGGGCTTGGTTATATGTTATTTGCAATCGCCATGACCATTGGCCGATTTGCAGGTGACTCGATTGCTCATCGCTTTGGCGATCATGCCATTATGTGGTGGGGAGGCTTGTTCACCATCTTCGGTTTTTTGGTGTTGTTGCTGACACCTAACGGCTATTTATCCATGTCAGGTTTTTTCCTGATCGGCTTGGGCGCATCCAACATAGTCCCGGTTTTATTCCGCCGCGCCGGATCACAAAAAATCATGCCAGCCGCTCTCGCGGTTGCGGCAGTCACAACCATTGGTTACGCCGGTATGCTGCTCGGCCCTGCGGCTATGGGTTTTGTAGCTGACTTGTGGAGTTTGCCTGCATCCTTCTGGATGTTGGCCTTGATGATGTGTGCGGTGCCGCTGGCGGCGAGGGCGGTGACGAAAGGCCCTCACCCCTAACCCCCTCTCCCATAGGGAGAGGGGTTAGGCTCCCTTTGAAAAAGGGAGGCGGGGGAGGGATTTGCTTTTGATTTTTAATCTGGATTTTTAAATCCCCCTAACCCCCTTTTTCAAAGGGGGAATTTTCCCTCTCCCTCTGGGAGAGGGCTAGGGTGAGGGCTTACTCCAAACTCGCCCTCTGAATCCGATGCAACTCCCCAATCCCCTGTTTGGCCAATTTCAACATGGCTGCAAACTGCTCCTCAGTAAAAGGCTCGGCTTCAGCAGTGCCCTGAATTTCAATAATCCCGCCGTCGTCGGCCATCACCACGTTCATATCGGTATCAGCGGCTGAATCTTCGGGATAGTCCAAATCCAACACTGGCATACCCTGATAAATCCCGACAGACACGGAAGCAATTGCACGTTGCAGCGGTTCGCCTGTCACGCGCCCCTGAGTTTTTAATACACGGATGGCATCAGCCAAAGCCACCCATGCACCGGTGATAGAAGCAGTGCGTGTGCCACCATCGGCTTGAATCACATCGCAGTCCAGATGAATGGTATTTTCACCCAGTGCATGCATATCTACCGCAGCACGCAATGAACGACCAATCAAACGCTGGATTTCCACCGTGCGGCCCTGTTGTTTGCCACGCGCCGCTTCACGATCCATTCGCGTGCCGGTTGAGCGTGGCAACATGCCGTATTCCGCCGTTAACCAACCTTGTCCCTGACCTTTTAAAAACGACGGCACACCATTCACAACACTGGCCGTGCAAATCACTTTGGTGTCTCCAAATTCCACCAGCACTGAACCCTCAGCATGTTTGGTGTAATGACGTGTGATTTTTACGGGGCGAAGTTGATCCGGTTGGCGAAGGCTTGGGCGCATAAGGATAATCCTGTACATAAATTAAGGAGGGTGAACTTTAACAGCTCATCATGTTACATTCACCCGCCAATTTAATTAGAAACCAACACTCAGGAACACACTATGCCACGCAGTATGACCGGCTTTTCCCGTCGCGAAGCCAAATTTTCATGGGGAACATTGGTTTGGGAAATTCGTAGCGTCAATCATCGCTATCTGGAACCCAACTTTCGTTTGCACGAAGATTTTCGCGAAATCGAACCGCAGCTTCGCGACGCCATGCGCAAATCTTTACAGCGCGGAAAAGTTGAAGCCAATTTGCATGTTCATTGGGAACAGGAAGGTGAAAATGAATTGGGTATCAATGAATCGCGTGCAGATCAAATTGCAAAAGCAGCGCAACAAATTAATCAATATCTGGGCGCAACCGCTGCACCTTTAAACGCGCTGGATATTTTGAAATGGCCGGGCGTAATTCAAAAACAAGAAATCAATCGCGACGAATTGCACCAAGCCGCTCTGCAACTGTTTGATCAAGCGCTCGAGGGCTTAATCGAACACCGTTCTCGCGAAGGTGCCGAACTCGAACAATTAATTCTGCAACGTTTGCAATCTGTCAGCGAACAAGTGGTAAAAGTCCGTCAATTAATGCCAGGCATTTTGGCTGCACAACGCGAGAAATTACAAAACAAAATCGCCGCGTTACAAATTGAATTAGACCCGGAAAGGCTCGAACAAGAAATCGTCCTGATCGCCCAAAAAGCCGATGTAGATGAAGAGCTTGACCGTCTCGACACCCACGTCACCGAAGTCAAACGCAGCCTGAAACAAACCGATTCATTAGGCCGCCGTCTGGATTTTTTAATGCAAGAATTAAATCGCGAAGCCAATACACTCTCATCAAAATCAGTGAGCAGTGATACCACGCAGATTGCAGTGGAGTTGAAAGTGCTGATCGAGCAGATGCGGGAGCAGGTGCAGAATATTGAGTGATGTGAAAATCCCCCATGCTTCTAAAAATCGGCCAACTCGCCAAACAAACCTGCCTCAGCATACGCACGCTTCATCACTATGATGAAATTGGTTTGCTGGTTCCTTCTGTGCGTTCCGAGGTGGGGCATCGGCTTTACAACTTGACGGATGTTCAGCGGCTGCACGCTATTCAAGCCTTGAAGCAACTTGGATTGTCTTTGCCTGACATTGCCCAAGCTTTGAATGATTCGTCACTTTCACTTGAGCAAATCATTAATCGACAAGTTAGTCAGCTTGAGCGCGAAATAGCCCAGGCTCAAACTTTAAAAAATAATCTTCAACGGTTACGTGATTTTTCAGTCGCTCGCAACAATTCTGATTCTGAAATCTGGATTCATACACTGGCACTGATGAATATTTCTATGGCGCACTTGTCGGCGGATGACATGGAATCCTTGGGGCAATATGCAAGGCTTGCAAAAGATGAATTGGAAACTGACTGGCCTCAGTTGGTGAATGAACTCCAACAATTTATTGTGGATAAGGTTTCTCCTGAAAGTGCTGATGCAAAACAATTTATTGTTCGATGGATAGAATTAATGGAGCGATTGACGGGGCATGAGGCAGCATTGATGTTAAAAATGCACGCTATGACGCAAGAAGAAATACAGCTCAAGATCAATCGACAAATAACGCCTGCAATGATTGAGTTTTTGATGGAGGCAATGGGTGCATTGCATCAGGATATTTACGCAAAATATTTAACGCCTGAACAAATGCAAATCTTGCGAAAAAACCGCCGCAAAACCGCCGCTGACTGGCCACCACTGATTGCGGAGCTGCGTTCTTTAATGGAGCGTGGAATTTCTGCTACCGATCCATCAGTTATTGAGTTAGCGATTCAATGGCAAGCATTGTTCGAAGCGTCAGTTTCAGGCGGTGATGCCGAGATTCATAAACAACTTCGAGTCGCCTATGTGCAAGAACCTTTGTTAATGCAGGGTACTGGCCTTGATCAAACGTTATTAAGCTACATTCGCACTGCACTGGAAAAAATATCGAAAAATTAGCTTGCACCTCACCTTACGTCAGGTTTTAGAGTGGATTTTACTCTTTAAAACAGATGAATTATTGAGGTTAATATGCAGGCTGAAATCCAACGAATCATTCAACAACACTTTCACTCATCATCAAAAAATCAGCTATTAAAACCCAGCAGCTTAATGGTTGCGATTTGGCGTGCTGCGCATCAATTAATTGAAAAGCGACTTATCTTTGAGGACCCGATAGCCTTGCGCATTTTGGGCGATGCTCAGCAGGACATAGTCACTAATCTTGATAAACACCGCGATTTGTTAAGTACCGCCATGCGAATTGCGATAGCAGTCAGAAGTCGCTTTGCGGAGGATGAATCTGCTCGCTCTGATGCCAGCCAATATGTAATTTTGGGTGCGGGTTTGGATACATACGCTTATCGCAGTCAGCAATTATCTAAAACCGTTTTTGAAATTGATCACCCAAGTGTGCAACTGATCAAACAACAATTGCTTAGTCAAAACAATATCCATCCAACTATTGATCTACGTTATGTTAGCTGTGATTTTGAGCAGGATGATTTGTCTTTATGTTTGGCTGAAGCAGGTTTCGATAAACGTAAAAAAACCTTTTTTTCCTGGTTAGGTGTGGTGCCTTATCTCACCGAAAAATCAATTAGTGAAACCCTAGAGCTTATCTCATCTTGCGCCCCCGGCTCCAAATTGGTGTTTGATTATATTGTTGAGCCAAGCATGCTCAATGAAATGGAAAACGCTGTGTTGCAAATGTTAGGCGCGCAATTAGCAGCCGGTGGGGAACCTCTGAAAAGTTTTTATTCACCTGAGAGAATTCGTGAGCTGCTGTTAGTAAAAGGATTCAACCAGGTAAACGATGTAGACGCAGATTATTTAAATAAAACCTATCTTTCGGGTGATGAATACCCTGTAAAGTACGGCAGGGTCACGCGCGTGGTGGTTGCCGTTGTGGATTGTGTGAAGTCGGAGGAAGACAAAAGTGCTACTCAGGAAGCCGATGTAAAAAAATCCCAGCAGGTGAATAGTTCTTCCAGTGATGGTGTGAAGGAAGCTGGCAGTATTAATTGATTTACTATTTCGTCAAACGAGCATTACTCAATATCAGTAGCAGGCTATGGAGGTGTATTATTCCGCAGCCAATTTTTTGATTAATCCAAACTTTTCAAAATTCCCTCAATTCCTTTTGCCAATTCGGGATCTTTAGACCTCAATTGATTGACATAAATTTTGGTGGCATCAGCATCTTTTCCATAACCTTGTTTTAAGGTCCATGCATAATTCCATGATTTTGAATGGGAGGGTACATCAGTTAAACCTTGTTCGAGAATCACAAGCTGTTTTTCCACTGGATAACCAATAACGGACATAGAGTTAATAAGCGAGCTGGCAGCTTTGATTTTGGATGAATCATCTTGCAATGTGTGAATAAGTTTCAAGCCATATTCATCATTCTTGCCGTAGGTAACCAGGTTGGATGCCAGCTGGTCTATGGTTGAACTTTTCAATGATTCATTTTTTAACTGATTGGCCAGGTTGAAGGCATCATCGTATTGATCTTTGAAGAGTAATTGGGTTGTCGTTGCAGAGACTGCCATTGAATCAATTCTATCTTCGTTTTCCAAAATAAGTTGAGACGCATAAGCGGGATCTTGCCTGGCGTATTCTGTAATGGCGCCATTTAATAAATGGCGGTTGTTGGGGTTGTTTTTATCGGCAGCGGCATAGTGAATCGCTTCCAGTGGGTTTGATGATGCGGCGTTTTGTGCAAGAGTCATCAAGCTGTATTTATCTTGAGGTCTTGGACCTTCGGTGATCATTTTTACCCCTTGTTCATAAGCAAACCATTTGGAATCAGGTAATCGGGATAAAGCATTGAGTGCGACTAACTTGAATTGAAAGCGTTCGGTTTCAGTTTTATATAAAGAATTAACAGCATCGGGGTTATCGTTAATCCAACTCCAGGTGAGATCAGGATGGTTGAATGTTAAGTGATAGGCAAGGATTTTGGTTAGCTCACTATCTTTTCCTGCTTCAGTGCTTAATAAGTCAATTGCTTTTTCCGGAAACTTTCCGGAAAAAAACCAGATAACTTGATTGCGCAAGTCAGCCTTGCTTGGATCGATAGACAGTAAATAAGCTTCTACTTCATCCGCACTATATTGTTCGAGAGATGATAGTAGCTGAAAATAACCAAACGGTGTTCGGGTTTCAGATAAATCGATCAGCGTTGAGATTTCTTTTGGTTTTGGATTGTTAACTTGATGAGCGCCTGCATTTTCTTTAAGCGTAGCTACTTTTTCACTATTGTTTGATTGTGTTTTAACAACATCAGAATTGTCATTCGATAATTGGAGTTTATTTTTGTAGGTTACGGCACTGAAAAAACCAATAGCAAAAAACAGAACAGCGATAAAAGATATTTTTAACATAAACGATTCCTTTTGTGTTGAGGTGCAAAGTATCTCCTGAACCAGATGCACGCTGAGTTAGTGGGTGCTAAATACTAACCACCAAATTGGTTTATGTCGAGAGCTGTTAATTATTCATCCTACCAATTACCCACCCACCCTAATTGCCAGTAATGTTTAGGCGCAGGGAAGCCTATGTCGGTTTGATAATTTTCACCTGCAGCGTTAGTCACTTTGAAATTCAATTTGTGATTTTCGTTGATTGACCAAATGGCTCCCAGATTTAATTTATCGTAAGCGGGTAAAATTTCTTCGACGGAATTGCCGGAAT
>CAMLRJ010000093.1 GCA_946482345.1 uncultured Cellvibrio sp. | reverse complement strand
TACCGGTCAAAACCGCACTCAAGGAGTTGTAAGGCATGTTGAGCACTGTGTAACAAAGCATCAACAAACTGTATGTGCCATAAGCCCAAAGTAATTTTCCATCTTCATCCAAATTGGGAGTACTCATGGTGAGAATGCCAGCACCCATCATGGGTAAAGCACCCCAAATTAAATAAGGACGAAACTTTCCCCAACGAGTGTTGGTGCGATCTGCAATACCGCCCATGATGGGATCAGTAATCGCATCAATAATTTTGGTGACCAGCACCATAGTTGCTGCAGCTGCTGCAGGAATACCAAACACATCGGTGTAAAAGAAAACGAGATAAGAACCAATAATTGCCCAATAAAAATTAAAACCCGCGTCTCCCAAACCATAGCCAATACGTTCGCGCCAACTGAGTTTGGCCAAACGATCATCTTTTTCGTGCATTGTTAAAAAACTCTCCGATTTGTATCAATTGTTATTGTCTGTTCAACGGCTGGTCGACAAACGTTTTTTTATTTCATAACCCATGTCTATGACTTTATTTTGTAATTGTTTTCCGGCCAGGGTTTCAACCAACATCTCTGCAGCCTTGACTCCCATTTGATAGCGACCAACATAAACACTGGTCAATGACGGGTTAACAAATTCAGCTGCTTCTGTATCGTTAAACCCGCATATCGCCATATCAGTAGGGACTTTGATATTCATACGCTGGCTTTCAAATAATGCACCCAAGGCCAGGTCGTCGTTTGCACAAAAGACTGCATCAATAACGCCATTGGTGGTTGCCATCAAACTCCTGAACAACTCCCCCCCCACTGCAATTGATGAAGGCTCGGGGGTCGTCACAACAAAATTTTTCCAAAATTTACCAGCATCATCCAAGGCAGTTTTATAACCCTGCAAACGCTGTTGAACACGTGGATCCATTCGTGCACCAATAAAGCCAATACGGGTATAACCTTCCTGCAGCAAATGGGTGACCACGTCATAACCGGCCTGGTAATGGGAGAAACCAATATTCATATCCAAAGGCTGAGGCAAAATTTCCATGATTTGCACTATGGGAACACGCGATTTTTGCAAAATATTCTGACAAGCCTTGGTTTGGTCACCACCGGTGATAATCATTCCCTCGGGTGCCTGGCTCAACAGGGTGCGAATCATTTTTTCTTCTTCCAGAGGCGAATAATGAGTATCAACCAACAGCACCTTATAGCCCGCCGCACCCATCACATCATAGATACCGCGCAACACATCAGTAAAAACGATGTTGGTCAACGAGGGAATTACCACACCTATAACCTTTGATTTTGCCGACGCAAGCGAACTTGCATATTGGTTTGGGATATAACCCAAACTATCAACTGCTTTCTGTACTTGCTGGCGCAGGGATTCTGATACTTTTTCCGGTTGATTGATCACACGTGACACAGTGATTGCACTAACACCGGCAGCTTCTGCCACATCAACCAGCGTCACTTTTTTGGCGGAGGCTCTTTTTCTCGTAGTTTTCATAGATGGCTCTCATTATTCGATTTATGACTCACCTTAACACAGACAATTTGTTTGCGCTACCATTTACTAACTGGTATTCTAGGAACGTCAATCGCGGATATTACTACAATGAATCAAATTCCTAACCTGTCCAATATAGCGGCAGATACTAATTTAATCATCGTGATGGGAGTGTCAGGTAGCGGTAAATCGACGGTCGCGCAGGCGATTGCTGATCATTACGGTTACTGTTTTCTGGATGCTGACGACTTTCACAGTGACGAAAATAAAAATCACATGGCAAATGGATTTCCTCTGACAGATGAAATGCGCGCTCCATGGGTAGACAGTATTAAAACTTATTTACAAGCTGCCAATAAACAACAAAAACATTGTGTGCTGGCTTTTTCCGGACTGCGCAAACAGCATCGCAATAAAATTCGCGAAGCCGGATTAAAAACTATTTTTATTTTTTTAAATGGTGATAAAGAAGTGATTCAACGCCGCGTGAATTCACGCAAAGATCACTTCATGGCACCGGTTCTGGTCAGTAGCCAATTCGCCGCGTTGGAAGATCCAACCGGAGAAGAGGATGTCAAATCAATAGATGTATCCATGCCATTAAAGTGTGTCGTAGCCAATGCCATTCAAACTATAGATCACCAGTACGAACTGGGCTTGACCCTGTCAGATATGGCGTGACAAGTTGCTTGGCAAGCGCATCATAAACAGCGAAAATGCTGCGCCGTAGCTATTTACCGGAGCAGATATGAAAGCTTATCCAGTATTACTCATCATCGGACTGTTTGCACTCGCCGCTTGCGCAGGAAAAACACAATTTCGCACCGCCTGTGCCAGTGAGTTGCAGGCAGCCCAGGAAGAGTCCTCTATTTCCCAAGCCAAAGGTTTCGGTGGCACAGTAAGCTATACCAAAGCGGCCGGGTTAATTACCGCAGCCCTTACTATGCAGACTGTCGAAAATTATGATGCCTGCTACAACAACGCAAAAAAAGCCCGCTTTTATATTCGCGAATCCCAGAAAGGGCAGTGAACCTGCCCAAATCGACTTTATGAATGACCCCAAAATTCAGTTCCCCTGTGAGAATTACCCCATCAAAGTACTGGGCGAGTCCGGCTCGGAATTGCATTCCTATGTGATCGAGATTATGGAGCGTCACGCTCCCGGCTTTGATCAAACCCGCATCACCATTAATGAAAGCAGCAAGGGCAGATTCCAATCCCTGACTGTCTGGATTACCGCCACCGGAATCGATCAACTCTCCGCTATTCATGATGATCTACGCCTGAATCGCTTGATCAAAATGGTGATGTAAATTGTCCCAAACTTTAGAGGTAATCAATCTGGGCAAGCAAGATTACATCAGCTGTTGGCAAGCTATGACCGATTTCACCAATCAACGCACCGCTGAAACACAAGATCAGTTCTGGTTAGTTGAACATCCTCCAGTATTTACCCAAGGCCAAGCCGGAAAAGCGGAACATCTGTTATTCCCCGGTGACATTCCCGTTGTTCAAACGGATCGTGGCGGCCAGGTGACTTACCACGGCCCCGGCCAATTAGTTGCCTATCCACTATTGGATTTGAAACGATTAAAAATCGGTGTGCGCGAGTTGGTCATTTGCATTGAAGAAGCCATTATCGCCACCCTCGCCCATTATCAAATCACATCCTCTGCCAAACCCGATGCCCCCGGTGTTTATGTCGATGGAAAAAAAATCGCGTCTTTGGGATTGAGAGTCAGACGCGGCTGCAGTTTTCATGGTTTGGCCTTGAATGTGGATATGGATCTATCCCCCTTTTTACAGATAAACCCCTGCGGTTATGAGGGATTGGCCATGACCCAAATAAAAGATTTAATCCCAACTCCGCCCAGCCTGAATCAGGTTCAACAACAACTTGTCAGGGAATTTGCTCGGAAATTGGGTTATGAACCCTGTACAATTCGCGCCAGTTAACTGAGGCCGCCTTATGTCTGATTCCTCCCCATCGAACAACCCCCAAATTCATGTTCCCGAATTGCAACCGGTTAAACGTACCGAGCGTTACAAGCAAGGCGAAAAACTTCGCGATGCCGATAAAGTCGAACGCATTCCGGTAAAAGTCATTGCATCGGACCGCGAAGATTTACAACGCAAACCCGATTGGATTCGCGTGCGCATTCCCGCTTCACCAGAAGTTGAACGCATCAAAAATATTTTGCGCAAAAATAAATTGTCATCCGTGTGTGAAGAAGCCAACTGCCCCAACCTCGGTGAATGTTTTAGCGGCGGCACTGCAACTTTTATGATCATGGGGGATATCTGTACTCGTCGCTGCCCTTTCTGCGATGTCGGTCACGGCAAACCCAATCCACTCGATGAAAACGAACCGCGCAAATTGGCAGAAGCCATTGCCGAAATGCGTTTGAAATATGTCGTCATCACTTCAGTAGATCGCGACGATTTGCGCGATGGCGGCGCACAACATTTTGCTGATTGTATTCGCGAAGCACGCGCACTCAGCCCCAATTTACAAGTGGAAGTTTTAGTTCCGGATTTCCGTGGCCGCATGGAAATCGCGTTGGATATTTTGGAAAAAGAAGCACCCGATGTGTTCAATCACAATATGGAAACCGTCTCACGCTTGTATCGCCAGGCAAGACCCGGCGCGCATTACGAATGGTCTCTACAATTATTAAAACAATACAAAGCCCGTCGCCCCGATGTATTAACCAAATCCGGTTTAATGGTCGGCCTCGGCGAAACCAAAGAAGAAATTATTGAAGTCATGCGACACATGCGCGATCACGACATCGACATGCTCACCATCGGTCAATATTTACAACCATCAAAAGATCACTTGCCGGTTGAGCGTTACGTTCATCCCGATGAATTTGCTGAGTACACAAAACTCGCCGAGGAAATGGGATTCAAACACGCCGCCTGTGGACCGCTGGTTCGTTCTTCATACCACGCGGATAAACAAGCGCATGGTGAAGATGTTAAGTGGTTTGGCGGGAAATAATTTTTTCCCTCACATTCCCCACTTTGAAAAAGGGGGGCCAGGGATTTAAAATCTCAAAAATTATTCTGATTCTAAATCCCTCCCAACCTCCCTTTTTCAAAGGGAGGAGCTAAATCCCCTCTCCCCTACGGGAGAGGGCCAGGGTGAGGGCAAAAGGAATCAAGCATGCAATTAAAAATTACGCCACTAAAAAATTCCCCCGAATATTTCTCCCAAGTCGCACTCTGGCATCATCAAGAGTGCGAACGCCAAGGTTTAAAATCCACACTGGAATTACGCCGCGAACGTTTAATCAAACACATTCAATCCGAATCTATTCCGAAAACATTTATCGCAACGATTAATAATGAATTAGTCGGTTGCGTCAGCCTGGTTAACTACGCCTATGGTCGCGACAGTGTTCGCGCAAAAATTACCGAGACACCACTCTGGCTCAGTAATTTATTTGTACAACCCCAATATCGCAATCGTGGTATTGGCAATCAATTGATTGAAAAAGCTAAAGTCTATGCCTGCGAACTAAAACTGACAGAGCTCTGGTTAACGGCAACAGAATTTACTGATTACTATAAAAAACGCGGCTGGGAAATTTCGCGTAAAACCCGACTGGGTGGTAGACAGGTGAATGTGATGAGAAGCAAGTTATAGGATTGCAGCATGATTCCAATTACACAATATCAAAATGATTATTTTCTGGCTTGGGAAGAAGTTAGCGATCATTTTTTTATTTTATTCAATACAACTTACGACAAGCATGCCGAAAGTGTTTGTATTCAATTACCTCTGAATATTAAATCCCAATACATCAAAGAAGGGCACAACAATCTTGTCAAATGGATAAAACGTATTGACAATGACTACCAAGTAGGTCGCTTTTCAAAAAATAATCCCGGTTTAATGACTGACTATATTCAGGCGACATCTGCACAACAGGACGCGCTGATAAATTGTTTTGAAAACAATATCAGTCTGATAGAGCGAGAAGTAATACGCTTGCTTTATTTATTGGATAAAGATCTGGCTGCCGGGAAAGTTTTTCATGATTTAAAAGAAGGAAAGAAGATACCCATCGAAATTTTTTGCCTGGCTTTCCGATTTTATGATTCAGCAAAACCATTGGTTGATCTGGAAGGAAATATATTACTTGAAACAGCCAGTGCAAAATGCGCTTTGAATGTATTGGAAAAAAGTCCTGTCCACGGGTGTCCGGATGCGGCATTGATGTTACTCGGTTCACTTCCTCATCAAAAAAATATTGTTCACCTCAATTGTTTACATAACATTATCAGTGAATTTAATTGTCGTTACATACACGAAGAGTTAAGTTGTTTTACAGCGCAGGCTGCAAACTTTAATTATGTAACGATTAATGATTCACAGAGTGGGTACGGTAATCTCATCAGCCAATTTCAAAACACCTTTCCTATATGGCCGAATTTTTTATTAAAAACCAGCAGCTGTTTGGAAAACTGGAGTTTTATGGAAACCACTCTGGTTTGGCAAGACGAATATCTGGAGTGTTTGATAAGCGCATTCGCCACCTCGGGAATCACGCTATCAAGGCCTGCATCTCACAATTTAATTTGTTTATTAAGTGGCAGAGACAGCGAGTGGGCAAACTACTCAACAAGCCAGGCTATTAAGTATTGTCCTGTAGATACTTCCGAATTCACCAGGGAAACGGTTTCCAAGCCAATCTTTGATTCAAATCACCATGAAGATTTTATTGTGGGTGTCTGGCAGCATTATTTTTATTATTTCGCCAACACGGAATACCCTAAAAGCCTGCTGAGAAAAGTCTTGGGGGATTTTGTACTGGCATGGAGCCGAAGTTAGGCGATTAACTGAGAGATGAGGCTTTGATCCTGTTCTCATCAACGACTTAATCCTCTGGCAGCCATTTACCTGCCAATCCACAAGCGCTATAGTGCTTCCCGCGCCAATGTCAGCGCTATCATAACAATAACTATCATATTGAAAGCCTTTGTATACCAATGATCAGCTAATGATAGCGCTTATCTTCCCTCAGCATAATAACGGAGCCTTAGAATTGCCATGCGATACCTTATTAAAATCTGCAGTCTTCCTTTAGTTGTATGTGGTCTCACTGCCTGTGGAGGCGGAGGAGACGGTGGTAGCAACACATCCTCAAGTGTCACATTATCAAGCTCGGTCATTAGTTCGAGCTCTATCAGTTCCAGCCAAAGCTCAAGCTCCAGTTCCACTTCGATCTCCAGCTCACAAGCCGAATCCAGTTCCAGCCAAAGTTCTCTTGGCGAATCTGTTGGATCAGCAACCAACTATACAAAGTACACAGTTGCAGAAATCAGTAACTGCGGCCTTGGTGTAAGTGCAGCCAATAAAACATTTGCACTTTTTGCTGATTATGACAACAGTGCTATGAACCAAATGCTTTTGAATTTCAGCGGGTGGAATCATTCGACAAATCAAAATTCAAGTCGCCCCGAATGGGCACAATTAAAACTAGCTCCGGCTACTTATAACTACAGCAACTCGGCTAAAGCAAACGACGGCTGTAACGGCGTTGATACATTAAATATGGTTCTTGTGAAAAAAATTGCTGATTGGGATCTACAACATTCCAATGGATTTGAAAGAGACATTCTCTCCAATGGTTACAAATTTGGAGACATAGAGAATCTAGTTATCGATTTAAAAATTAACAGCGCGAAGACATTCATTCCAGATGTCGAAAGTTTGAAAACAAAATATGCAAGCTATATCAGCAGCGGCTCCGTTATTGATACTTTCGAATCAGGCAAAGTAAATATCGGCCTTACATTACAAGACAACTCATTGACCAGTACAAGCTTAAATGCAGCAATTAATATTCAACTGGATCAAAGTACTCTGTCTGATAAATGGATACGCATAACAATTCCGATGAAGGATATGAAGTTTTATAGTGAAACTAACTATACACCAACAACTAAAACACTGTCAGATTTAAGCAATGTAGTCATTAAACGCGCCCTGTTTGTTGCCGAAACAAAGACCAATGAAGTTTTAAGACACAAAATTACTTGGAACGATAGTGCCAAACCAATAGAAACCTTTAAAGAAATGGATTTAAGCTTTAAGAAAATTGAATTTCAGTTGAAGTGATTTTATTCAATTCTGATTAGCCATAACTCAAAAATTCAAAAGCCCGCGAAAGCGGGCTTTTGAATTTTTGAACCGAAACTATTGAACCAGATCAATGCAGTTTCAATCTAGGCCTTAATAAACGATTCAATCTTCCTGCAAACATAATCAGTCCGGTTTTGATCAAGCCATGAATGGCGATTTGATGCATACGGTAGAGAGAAATGTAGACGATTCTTGCCAAACGACCTTCGATAAACAAAGTACCTTTATTAAGATTACCCATTAAACTGCCCACTGTGGAATAGTTGGATAATGAAATTAACGATCCGTGGTCAGTGTATTTATAGACTTTTAGCGGTTTATTTTTTAAAAGTGCGAGAATATTTTTATAACATGTGCTCGCCATTTGGTGCGCGGATTGAGCACGTGGTGGAACAAATTTTCCGCCTGGCATAGTGAACTGGGCACAATCACCTATAGCAAAAATAGCCGGGTCGCGCGTGGTTTGTAAAAATTCATTCACATGTAATTGATTAATACGATTGGTTTCAAGCCCGGCGATATCTTTCATAAAATCCGGCACCTTGATACCCGCTGCCCAGACAATTAAATCAGCGGAAATAATTTGACCATCTTTGGTATGCAATCCCTCTTCGGAAGCAGAAGTAATCATGGTATTCAGTTTTATATCCACACCTAACTTTGCCAACTCACTGTGCGCAGAGCCGGAAATTCTTTCAGGTAACGCAGCTAAAATTCTTGGGCCAGCTTCCACCAAGGTAACATGCAAATGATCATTGGAAATTGCATTAAAACCATAGTTATGAATTTCGTGTACCGCATGATGCAATTCAGCTGACAGCTCAACACCCGTTGCCCCTGCACCGACTATAGCAATACGCACGTGATCAGTTTCACCGGTTACACGCTGTATACGTAAAAAACGATTCAATAATTTATTACGGAATTTATGCGCCTGCGCCGCGCTGTCGAGAAATATGCAATGCTGTTTAACACCAGCAGTATTGAAGTCATTCGAAGTAGATCCCAAAGCCATGACCAAAATATCGTATGCAATACGTGTAGAAGGTAAAACCTCTTTATTTTCTTCATCAAGAATGGGTAACAGCACAATTTCTTTTTTATCTCTGTCGATATCGGTCAAACTACCCACACGAAAAAAGAAATGATGGGTGATGGCATGTGCACGATAACTCACAGCGTCTATTCCTTCGTCCATAGTTCCCACGGCAATTTCGTGCAAAAGAGGTTTCCATATATGGGTAGTGTTACGATCAACCAGAATAATTTCTGCCAGTTTTCTTTTACCAAGTTTATCACCCAGTCTCGTCGCCAGTTCCAAACCACCGGCACCACCACCAACAATAACAATTTTAGGGAGACTGGAGCTCTGCATATTTTTCCTCACTTAATCAAAGGCTCAATAAAAACCTTTTTGCTAATGGTCGCTCAATAAAACGATAGGTATTTTGTTCAATACTTTTAATAAATGCATCTTTGGCCGCTACTTTGTCGCCCGACTGCAAAGCTTTATAACCAGCATAGAAATAAAGTTCGGTTTTTTCACATTTATTGGAAGCAAATGACGCCAACTTTTCCTGGCTTATTTCGCCTTGCCACCATGCATGAAGCAGAGCTTGCCAATCATTCGCGTAAACCAAATTTTTGTTGCTGACCAGGCGGGAAAGATTCACTTTGGATTGTTGGGCAATAATATCGGCTTTGATTACATCATATATAGCCAAACGTTTTTGTGACTGAATATAATCTGTAAAACTTAACGCTGCTTTTAACCAATCACCTGATGTCATATAAATTTCGTAATAAGCTGAATTGGATGACAACAACCCTGCTGTTTTTGCTAACTCTA